>NZ_AP024086.1:4012500-4307339 GCF_019703855.1 Desulfomarina profundi
TCGAGAATGCCGGGAGGAGTTGAACCGCAGTCGACAACCATGTAGGGCTTATCTTTTCGGGGGCTGAGGGTATGGAGCAGTTTTGCAATACATTCCTTACCGACCCCACTTTCCCCGAGGATCAGAACATTTGCATTACTGGAGGCCACTTTTTCCACCAGTTCCTTGAGTTCTGCCATAACTTTGCTCCTCCCCCAGACAAAATCAAGGCTTTCATCATTATTGCTTTCCCGTGCGGCCGGGGAAATAGAGAGGATGGTGTTGATTTTTTTGACAAGCTCCTTACCGTCAAACGGTTTGGCGATATAATCAATTGCTCCGGCCCTGACGGCCTTGACCGCATCGGGAATGGTTCCGTAGGCCGTTAGAAATATTATAGGCAGTTGAGGATGCAGTCTGCTGGTTTCGGTAAGAAGATCCATTCCGCTCATTTCCGGCATTTTCATGTCCGATACGAGGATATCAATTTTCTGTTTTTCGAGAAGATTGAGGGCGGAAAAGCCATTGGTAGCCTGAAAAACAATAAAGCCTGACGCGGTGAGTCGTGCGTCAAGTACTTCGAGAATATTAGTATCGTCATCAACTATAAGGACGTGCTTGAGGTCATTCATAACGGTTTTCTCTTTTCCTGAAACGTTTGGTCAATTTTTTCCAGTTCTTCAATCTGATTCTGGAGTTTTTTCACAATGGTGGCCATTTGGGAAATTTTCTTTTTCTGACTCCTGATAAGTATATTTTTATTTTTATCATGGAGGGCCTGGATAGTGTTTTTCTTCCGGATAAGTTCACCCTGCTGTTTCAATGCAAGAATCAGCATATGGTAGTTTTCAACGAACGCTTCTCCTCCCTTCAGGGCATCCCATTTCTGCAGGTTGCCAATGGCTTTAAGCAGTTCTGTATCATTTGTGGCCTGAATCAATTGACTGCAGGCAAGGCCATACAGGGCAATCTGGTATTCCTGGGCGGTCGAAGCAGTGGCAAGTAATTTTTCATATTCATCTTGAGCATCTTTGAAGTTTCCGTTTAGAAAGAGGATCTCCGCTTTGGTGACGGTCTGTTTTTTGTCTTTTTGTACAAGATTTGTGATCGGCAGTGTATGACAACCGCCAAGGAGTTGAATTATGAAGAGAACAAGGAAGAGCCTGGATAACTGTACTGTTCGTCCGGGGGAAAACTTCATTGATTGTAACCTCCTGAAAGTACAATAATAAATTTAAGATTTCCGCTTTAAGGGCAGTGTAAAAGTAAAGGTGCATCCCGCTTTATCGTTATTTTTAACGCTGAGGGTTCCACCGTAGTCAGCAACGATTTTTCTCGAGATGGAGAGCCCGAGACCTACTCCGTCCTGATGGTTTCTGACGTTTGCCGTTCTGTAATACCTGGTGAAAATAAGAGACATTTCTTCTTCAGGAATACCGGGGCCATTGTCTGAGACATCAAAATGAATCATTTTTTTCACGCGTTTGACTGTAACCGTGACCGCGCTGTTTTCAGGGGAATATTTGATTGCATTGCCGATAATATTGACAAATACCTGCTGTAGTTCTTCCCTGACTCCATACAGGGGAGGTATCTCCACGGCTGCCTGAATGGAGAGGTTGATTTTCTTTTTTTCCGCCAGAGAAGCAAAAGAATAAAACCCACTGTGGATGAGTTTTCTGCAGTCGAGCAGGGTAAAATTTTTGGTGGTCGGATCGGCCTCCAGCACGGAAACATTGAGCAGATGATTCAGCAACCGTTTTATTCTTTCGATTTCAATGCTGGCGATTTTTAAAAATTTGAGCTGCTTGGGATTCATCGGGCCAAAAACTTCCTCGATAATCATATTGACCGATTCATGGATTGAAGACAGTGGGGTTCGTATTTCATGGCTGAGGCTTGCGATAAATTCGTTACGGATATTTTCCTCCTCATAGAGCTGGCGGCTCATATCATTATATGCGTCGGCAAGTTCCTGAAACTCATTTCCCCCCTTGAGGGAAATAGGTTTGTAGACTTTGTCAAAGGAGAGTCGTTTGAGCTCCTCCGTCAATGTTTTCAGGGGAGTGAAGATAGATCTCGAAATAAAGAAAAGACCGAGAACACCTACTATTATTGAAACGCAGAAACCATAAAGCCCATTTCTGGCACTTTTTCTGCTCTGTTCATTCAGATCGAGAAGGGCCAGGTCAATTTCTCTCTGGTTCTGTCTTTTTATCCGGGTTATCCGATCAATCCACCTGGTGACAACCTGGTCGGATACGAATTTCAGACCTGGGGGTGGCTTGGATTTCTGGTCCCATAATCCACTTTTATGCCGAAAATAGCTGTAAATAAAGTCTTCCCAGATTCTCCCGGTTTTGGTTCCAGGAGCCTGAAGTGCCATTGCCTGCTGGAGGGCTGATTCAAAGTTGGCCTTTGCCTCTTCAAAAAATTGGGAGTATTTTTCTTTTTTCAGCAGTTTCAGTTTCTTGTGGTTAGCCTCCATGTCCAGCAGGCTTGAAAGAAGTATTTCAGTCAGCTGGTCAATTCTGTTATTCTTTTCAACTATATTTTCAGTGGTTTGCACCATATGCTGGACGTTGAAAAGAAGCAGGTACACCGTTCCGGAAAAGATAAGAAAAAACAGAAAGAAAATGAGTGACAATTTCTGGGTAATTCCATATCTGGATCTCATAAACTCACCGTGTCTGTATTCTGCCGGAAGCATTCTGCACTTCGACTCATCTTCATCAGAAGAATAGATCAATCTGCAGATTGTAGCAAAGGGTATGCCACATGTCATTCATTCTAATCATGGAAGAGAAATTTTAAAACTACCGTATCTGTTGAAAAGAGTTCTTTTACCGGGATCTGAAATATTTCCGTTGAAAAAACCAGGCAGGAAAAAGTGCAATAATTGCACTTTTCCCTGGGAAATGAGCAGAAAACAGTCAGGGATTAAAAGAGGAAAAATGATAACCATTTGTGGATTAACGCAAAAAAAAGCTGGCATGGCAATTGCAATAATTTTAATGACTTCAACTTTGAGTTGAGTCGTTTTACCGGCAGAGTATCTGATTGTTCTCTGTTGTCCGCATCGGGGGGAGTAAAGATGATCAAGAAAATTACAGTTGCCAGTCTCTTGTCATTGTTGCTTGTCTTGCATTCCGCCATAGCCCAGAAGGTTGTGCCGACGGCATATCCGGAAATGGGAAGGTCTCTCAGCCAGATAATCATCCATGAAAGAAGTATGTTTTCCGGACTGGTTCTGAAGACCGATGAAGGGATAGCAATTACGACCAACAGGGGAACGTTTCTTCTCAGGGGAGCAGACCTGGAGGAACTGGTGGGGAAAAACGTTCTGGTTACGGGGGTAATGAGGGGAGGAGCGATTTTTGCTGTGAAAATTGACGTCGTTCAATTGTAGGACCGGAGCCGGGCAGAGACCAGTTGAAGTTTTTCTCTCTCCTCTTCAGCTGGTCTCTGCGTGGTGTTATCCCAAGGTCAGTCCAGTCGGCGCCATCTTCTGCAGAAAACTTTGAAGCTGACGCCGCCTGAACTGATGAGAAATGCGGGTTATTTCCCGTTGAGAGCAAACTCGATACCCCTTTCCACATGGATGCGTGTTGTGTCATAGAACGGCAGGCTCAGGTCTTCTGGGCTGATGAGCATACCGATTTCGGTACAACCGGCAATAACCCCTTCCGCTCCCCGGTGCTGCATGCCACCTATAATTTCCTGATATCGAACCTTTGATTCTTCCACAATCTTACCACGACAGAGTTCTTCAAATATGATCCTGTGGATTTCTTTTCTCTCAGTTTCCGAGGGAATTATGATATCCAGTCCAAATGTACTGGCGAGTCTTCCCCTGTAAAAATCCTCTTCCATGGTGAATTGTGTGCCCAGAAGGCCGATTGTCTGGAGATGATCCTTTTGAATCGCTCTGGCAGTGGCGTCGGCAATATGTAATAACGGGATCGAAATGGCTTCTTGAATGGCTGGTGCAACCTTATGCATGGTATTCGTACATACAAGGAGACATTCGGCGCCTCCCTGTTCTACTCTCCTTCCCGCTTGCGCCAGAAGAGTGGCTATCTGTCGCCATTTTTCTTTTCGCATCAATTGTTCAACGGGTTCGAAATTCACACTTTCCATGACAATTTCCGCAGAATGGAGGCCACCCAGTCTCTGGTTAATACCCTCGTTGAGCAGTGCGTAATAGTGGGTAGTGCTTTCCCAGCTCATACCTCCGAGCAATCCAATGGTTTTCATGTGGGGAGCCTCATTTTCGGACTGTTTTCAGTATTTCGGACAATTCAGTTCTGCCTGATTTTTCCATCAGTTCCTGAAGAGACAGAAGGACTTCACGGGCCACTGCAGTCTTGGGACGGGGAGAGAGAAGCTGGATCTCCAGAGTCTTTATATCGAAAACAATCTCCTCCAGCAGTGTGTATTCCACGTTGTTCTGTGCCGTGGCAAGTCTGATTTCAACAAGCAGATCGGCAATGCCTTTTTTTTCAGATTCTTCAAGAACCGGTCCGTCTCCCAAAGAAAGGCCGGTGTTTTCAGGGATATTGACTGTTTTGGTGATGCCAAGCTCCTCCAACCCCGGTTGGTGATGGCAATACCGCCGGAAAGGGTCTTGAGCTCGGCCAGTCCCTGGATCATTATCTCTTCGGCGGTGGCACCGGCGTCTGCCTTGTCCAGACCAATGGCCCTGCCCACGTCATACATGGACACCTGTTGTTCCATGTTTCCGCCGGTCTGATTGTACAGTTCCTTTAAAAAGGGCATTATCATTGAAATCGTCCTTGTTTTGAAGAAATGGTTGAACCCGTATTTCTCATGACCAACAGGCTACATAATTTCCTGCCGGGAACTTGGGACCTGATACCGCCTGAACTGATGGGAAATCCGGGTGAGTTGTCTTTTCAGATATTACCATGGATGAACAGGAGTAGAAAGCCGGGAGGGATAAATCGGGGGAAGATGACTGGCAGATCAGGCAGAAAAACCGGTTAATGAAGTATATTGCCGCTTGAGTCGAAAAAAACACCGCCTGGCAGAAAAAACATTGCAAAGCTTCTGAAAACCGGTTCACTGAAAAGAAAGATCTCTTTTTATAATCTGATTCCCCATGAAACTCAGCCAGATTGAAGATGTGCCTGCTTTACCAGGCTGGCCAACAGTCAAAAATCACTGAAAATGTCCCTTCTTTCCCTCGATCCCCAACCGATTTTCAGACTGTTGCAGCAAATGTCTGTTTTTCTCGTGGTTGCCTATCTTTTTATAAAATCACCCATTTTCAAATCCATCAGCTGGGAAACCCTGCATGCCAGACAGAAGATCTATCTTTACTTTGTTTTCAGCCTGTTTTCCATTCTCGGTACATATTTCGGACTGCCGGTACAGGATGCGATTTCCAACACGAGGGCCATCGGTGCAGTTTTAGCCGGGTTGATCGGCGGGCCTCTCCTGGGGAGCATGGTCGGTGTAACAGCAGGGCTGCATCGGTATACCCTTGGCGGGTTTACTGCATTTTCCTGCGGTATTTCAACAACGGTTGAGGGCCTGCTTGGCGGATTGGTTCATCTTTATCTCGTGAAAAAGCATCGCCCCCATATGATTTTTAATCCCTGGGTTGCCCTTTGTACAACTTTCCTGGCAGAGATACTGCAGATGATCATTATCATCATACTGGCCAAGCCCCATACCGAGGCCCTTGCCCTGGTACGGGTTATTGCCCTGCCGATGGTTCTGGCCAACAGTGCAGGAGCTGCCCTTTTCACCTCTATCATACGGGATCAGAAGAATACATATGATCGGTTCAGTGTTATTTTCTCTGCCAAGGCATTGAAGGTGGCTGAAAGAACCCTGGCGATCCTGGTCAAAGGTTTTAATGAGGATACGGCTCTGCGTGTTGCCAGAGTAATCCATGAAGAAACCGGAGTGGGCGCTGTTGCCATTACTGACAGAGAGATGGTGCTGGCTTTTGTGGGGGAGGGACATGATCATCATAAATCAGGGCAGCCCATCACCTCTTCCCTGACAAAAAGGGCCATTCGGGAAAACAGGATTATTTACGCAGACGGTGTTAATGAACACTGGGTCTGTTCAGTGTCGAGGAGCTGTCCACTCGGTTCTGCCCTTTCCGTACCTCTTCGTGTCGATAATGAGCTGATCGGTACGGTGAATCTTTTTGAACCCAAGAACAAGATTTTTCTTAACCTGAACAGGACACTCGGTATTGGTATCACTAATCTATTATCCGATCAGATACTCAGAGCGCGCTATGATGAGCAGAAAAACCTGCTGGTTCAATCAGAGTTGAAACTGGTTCAGGCCCAGATCAATCCGCATTTTCTTTTTAATGCGCTCAACACCATCATTGCTGTCACCCGGAAAGATACGGACAGGGCCAGGGACCTGCTCCTTCATCTCTCTAATTTTTTCAGGAAGAACTTGAAACGGGGGGAGATATCGCCACCCTGGAGGAAGAGCTGAATCATGTCAATTCCTATCTCAAAATTGAAAAGGCGCGGTTCGAGGACCATTTTCAGCTGGAAATGGATATTGACAGCGAACTGCTCCCGGTAAAACTGCCGATTTTCACCCTGCAGCCGATTATTGAAAATGCAATAAAACATGGTATTTCTCATATGTTACGGCAGGGAAAAATCAGGGTCAGTGCCGGCAGAAATGATAACGGGATTACCATCATGGTAGAAGATAATGCAGGAAAGTTCACGAACCCGAGTGACCGGAAAGGACTGGGATTGAACATCGTCGATAAACGGATAAAAAATCTCTATGGTGACAGATATGGCGTGGAAATATCATGTGTGCCGGATAAACAGACTCTTGTTTCGATTCTGTTACCGGCAAAGTAGAGGAGAAGTGCAATGATCCGAACCCTGATAGTCGATGATGAACTGCATGCCCGGGAGGAGATGGAAATTCTTCTCAGGGAAACAGGGGCCTGTGAAATTGTCGCCACCTGCGGGAATGCAATTGAAGCCCTGAAGATTATCAAGGAGTCACGACCTGAGGTGATTTTTCTGGACATTCAGATGCCCGTGATCGGCGGTTTTGAATTGTTGAGCATGATTGATCAATCCATAATGCCCCATGTTGTTTTTGTCACTGCCTACGACGAGTATACCCTGAAGGCCTTTGAGGAGAAAACCCTGGACTATCTTTTAAAACCTGTGGAGAAGTCCAGGCTGGACAAGACCATAGCAAAACTGCTGCAGATGCTGAGAAAAGGGGACAGGCCCCGTCGCGACAGCAATCAGGTACGTCGTATTCCCTGTGTTACCGGTCACACAATTAAAATTCTGGATATCCGCAATGTTGAATATGTCTATTCCGGGCCGGGCGGCGTGTTTGCGGTTACACCGGAGGGAGAATTCTATACAGAGCTTACCCTGAAAACATTTGAAGAAAAAACAGATCTTTTTCGCTGCCATAAACAATACCTGATCAACCTGGTTCACCTCGATGAAATGACGCTTCTTGCCGGTGGTGGTGCTGATATCAGAACCGCTACAGGCAGCACCCTGCCTGTGAGCAGGCGTTATCTGAAAAAGCTCAAGCGAAAACTCATGATCTGATTTGTGTCCTTCCCGTATTCTTCCGCAACCGGTTACATGGTTAATATAACCGTTCACAAAAGAATAGTTCCGCTTGCCTGAATGGAGGTTGTTTTTCATTTCCCGAAGTGTAAACTTTCACTTATCTCATTGAATCTCCAGTGAATCATGCCGCAGTTTCTTGCTGCGGAGATAATGTGGTTCCGGTGATTTTTCAATAACATGAATAATGGAGGGAGTATGAAAAAGGCAACTCAATTTGCAAAAATTTCTGCAAGTCTGCTGGTCACTTGCGGGCTGCTTCTGGGTACATTCACTGCGGACAATGCAGTAGCGGCCGATAAAAAAAAGACCTATCACTGGCGGCTTGCCCAGACATGGCCAAGTAATTTTCCCATTTTCGGGGATGCCGTTAAAAACATGGTGAAGATGGTAAAAACCATGTCTGATGGCAGGTTGATTATCAGGGTTGATTCAAAGAATAAGCACAAGGCCCCCCTGGGCATTTTTGATATGGTGCGGGCAGGACAGTATGACATGGGACACTCCGCGTCCTATTACTGGAAAGGCAAGGATCCGGTCTTTATGCCGTTTACTACCATGCCCTTCGGAATGATTGCCGCTGAGCAGTATGCCTGGTTCTATTACGGAGGAGGCATGGCATTAATGGAGAAGGCGTATGCAAAGCATAATCTGCTGTCTTTTCCAGGTGGTAACACAGGTAATCAGATGGGTGGCTGGTTTCGCAAGGAGATCAAAACGGTTGATGACCTGAAAGGGTTGAAAATGAGGATTCCCGGTTTTGCCGGGGAGGTTATTTCTAAGCTCGGTGTAGCGGTGACTAATATTCCGCCGGGAGAACTGTACACCTCTCTTGATCGGGGAACCATCGACGCCCTGGAATGGGTTGGACCTTCCCTGGACCTGAACATGGGATTCCACAAAATTGCTCCTTACTATTACACAGGTTGGCATGAGCCGGGAACCGAACTGCAGTTTCTGGTCAATAAAAAGAGATTTGAAAAGCTTCCGGCGGATCTCAGGGAAATTCTTGTAGTGGCCATGAAAACAGCCGCCTATGATATGTTTGCCCAGTCATATCACGCCAGTGCAGAAAATCTTGCTCTCATCAGAAAGGATTATCCCAATATAAAAATCACAACTTTTCCAAAAGAGATAATTGACAGACTGAAAGTGGAAAATGATAAACTCATTAAAGAGATGTCTGCCAAAAACCCTGCTTTCAAAGAAGTCATTGACTCCCAGAAGGCATATATGGAAAAAGCCAGAGACTGGACCCGTATCTCCGATTTTGCCTATCTGAAAGACAACGTATCCCGCTGATACATTTCTGTCTCTCCCCTTTTCGGGAGGGACAGATTCTGACCTGAATTCCGTACTTTGGAAAATGAAAAAAGTTTAAAGAATTCTTCTGTCCCGACAGGGGCCGTGCATTTCCAGGGAAATATCATGCTACTGAAAATAGAAAGGTTTTTTGACAAATTTGCAACAGTTGTCGGCTATTGCTGCGGACTTCTCATGGTGGCCATGCTGCTGAATGTTTTTTACGATGCCATCATGCGTTACCTGTTTAACACAAATTCAATAGCGCTCCAGGAGATGGAATGGCACATTTTTTCGGTCGTTTTTCTTTTCGGTATTTCCTACTGTCTTCAGGAAGATGGCCATGTTCGTGTGGATGTGATCTATGATCGGCTGGGGCAGCGTGCCAGGGCGATTATCAATATTGTCGGTACACTGCTTTTCATACTGCCATTCTGCTGGCTGATTATTGATGGTTCATTTGATTTTGTCAAGGAAGCGTATGATCTGCACGAGATAAGCGGTGATCCGGGGGCCTGACCCACCGATACCTGATCAAGTCCGCCATTCCGGTATCTTTCATATTTTTGACGTTTTCAGCCTGTGGCTTTCTGGTGAGAAATATTAATCAGTTGCGTAAGAGTGAGTGATTTACATTCTCCAGGTAGTTTTTTTCCCAATCGCTCTGGGATTCATTTCTGGCTGGATGGTTTCTGTTGTCCGGCCTTCAAGACAGGTGGGTAGATCAATGATTGGAATTATAATGTTTATTACGGCCCTGGCCATGCTGCTTTTCGGCTTTCCGGTGGCCTTTACCTTTGGTGCTGTTTCCGTTTTTTTCGGTGTGTTTGCCGAGGGTGTGGGGATGTTTGCCATGATGCCACACCGCATCTGGTCTATCATGAACAATACGATTCTGATGGCCATACCCCTGTTTATTTTTATGGGCATAATCCTCCAGAAATCCAAGCTGGCAGAGCGCCTCCTGGAATCCATGGGCTTCCTTTTCGGCGAAGTCCGGGGCGGTCTTGCGATTTCAACTGTCCTGGTTGGCGCACTTCTTGCCGCGTCCACCGGTGTGGTCGGGGCAAGTGTGGTGGCAATGGGCGTCATTTCCCTGCCGGTCATGCTGAAATACAATTATGATAAACAGCTGGCAACCGGCGCTATCTGTGCCTCCGGCACATTGGGTCAGATTATTCCTCCATCGGTTGTACTCATTATTCTCGGAGATGTTTTTCAGCAGCCGGTTGGTGATCTTTTCAGGGCCGCCTTCTGGCCGGGAATCACCCTTGTTGTTGTCTATGTTCTCTATATTCTCGCTGTCTGTTATTTCAAAAAAGATGCAGGTCCGGCAATCAGGATGGAGGGACAGGTCGGCAACAAAATGACTCAGGTAGGCAGTGCTCTGAAGGCGATAGTGCCTCCGTTGACACTTATTGTCATTGTTCTCGGGTCAATTTTTGCCGGACTGGCAACACCGACGGAATCGTCTGCCGTGGGTGGAGTGGGGGCCATACTCCTGGCTTTTTTCTATAAGCGGTTATCGTGGAAAATGGTTATTGACAGTGCCATGGAAACGGTAAAAACTTCTTCAATGGTCTTTGCCATTCTCATTGGAGCCACTGCTTTTTCAATGGTCTTCACCTACACAGGGGGTGATTACCTTGTGGAAGAGCTGATGTTGAATCTGCCGGGAAATAAATGGGGATTTATCGGACTTTCCATGCTGGCTATTCTGCTGTTGGGATTTTTTATCGACTTCGTTGAAATCTCGTATATTATCGTGCCGATACTTGCACCCATAGCCGAAACCCTCGGAATAGATCCGATCTGGTATGCTATCCTGGTTGCAATGAATCTGCAGACATCATTTCTGACGCCTCCCTTTGGTTTCAGCCTGTTTTATCTGAAGGGAGTTGCTCCGCCTTCGGTGCGAACAACCGATATATACCGTGGGGTTATGCCATTCATCTGTCTCCAGGCTTTTATTTTGGCAATACTGACAATTTTTCCTCAGATCTTCGGTTTTCCTGGATAACCTGTTACCGGGTTGCGAACTGTTCCAGGTTGATATGCTGTCTGAAAAGAGGGTGGTGCTCATCTTCCCGGTGGCTGACAAAAAGAATGGTTGCCAGTCGCCGGGTGGCGATTTCCAGCATGAGTTCCATGAGCCGGTTCCTGTTGAGGTCATCGAGTCCCTGGGAGGGCTCGTCAAGGATCAGGAGCCTGGGTTGCTTGATCAGTGCTCTGGCGATCAGTACAAGTCGTTGATGTGCATGGGAGAGATTTCTGAATGGTGTTGTCTCCCTGTCTGCAAGTCCAATTATATGGAGAAAATTCCGGGCCGTTTCAAGCTGCTGCACATTGACTTTTCTGTAGAGACCGATGGAATCAAAGAAGCCAGATACGACAGCCTGCAGAGTTGAACTGGGAACATGGTAATCCCGGTGGAGGGCCGGGGAGACAATACCCATATATTGCTTGATTTCCCAGATGGATTCACCGCTGCCCCTCTGCCTGCCGAATATGGAAAGATCGTTTGCGTAGCATTTTGAATTGTCGCCGGTAATAATGTTGAGCAGGGTCGATTTGCCGCAACCGTTTCTGCCGGTGATGAGGATGTGGTCTCCAGGGAAAATTTCCAGATTCAAACCGGAAAAGAGTATGTGATCCCCGTAACCGCCAAAACCGTTACGGAGCCGAACCAGAGGAATTGCTGTTTTGTCCCCGTTTTGCGTAGTTTGGGAAAATAATGGTGTCCAGTCGCTATTAAAATCGGCAGCTGGTTTGGAGATACCGGAAAGAACTGTGTGTTTTTCGCCCTGCCGGGCCAGTTGTCCCCGATGGAAATAGCCAACATGACTGCACCAGAAGGGAATGTCTTTCGGTGAATTGACCAGGGTAAAAACCTGGATGCCATTTTCAATACATTTTTCCATGACACGGTCAAGTTCCTGACAACTCTGCCTGTCCAGCCCGTCATAAGGGTTTTGGATAATGATTACATCTTTCCCCTCTGTAACCTGCTGCAGGACAAGGAGTTTTTTACACTGCCCTGAACTCAGTTGTCTGTATCCAGTGTTGAGTACATGGTCCATATCAAACGATCTGATAAGCTCCCTGTGTTTTCGGCAGTCGGTAAGAAACGCTTTCACGGGAGTCCCGGGGTCAATTTTATCGAGGAAATCGGAATCGTCCCGTCTCAGTTCTTCTTCGAACAGCAGCTGTTGCCTGGTAAAGGAAATGATTCCCGGGTTTATCGGCAAGGTCAGCACGGAAGCGGAAAAATCATCCAGATCGCCCGCAAGAAGTGCCATGAATGCATCAATACCGGAATTATTGTCTCCGCAAAAACACCAGGTTTCTCCAGGTATTGCAGTAAATGATTCGATCTTGAGCGTTTTGTGGTGTAAATTTTGAATTTCCATAAAACCTCTGCAAACGTTTTGGGAAATGACATGGCAGACACCATTATACATCTTTCCTTGCAATGGAAAATAACACTTTATTATCTGGTTATACTGGCAGGTATTATTATTACGGCAAAAATGATCAGCCTTGTAATAGAAAGAGAAAGAGTAACTCACCCCGGATTTGTGATATTCCTGTTTTTCATCGCCCCTGTCCTGTCCTTTCACAGTATGAAGGATGTTAAACCAACCTCCGAAAAGATGAGAAGGAGAGCCGGGAAAACCGTGTTGCTTTTGTTCTGTCTCTCTGCTGTTTATTCTGTACTGATACCTGAAATGCAGGGGTTTTCCCAGACCGTTCGTTCATATCTGGCCATATGGCCATTCTGGTTACTGATTGAAACCATTCAGGCAGTGGTGGAATTGTCCTGGCTGGCATTCGGGTATGGCGTGCCCGGTATCAGTAACAGACCACTTGTTGCGGGGAGTGTGGCGGAGTTCTGGGGCAGGCGATGGAACCGTCTTTTCGGAGACTGGTTGTTTCGGGTCTGTTTTCGACCTCTGTCACGAAATCCATATGGTGCGTTGTTCTTCACTTTCCTTGTTTCAGCCCTTATTCATGAACTGCTGGTCAGTGTTCCCCTGTGGCTTGTCTATAGGGTAAACTGTTTTGGCTGGATGGTTTTTTATTTTGTCATCCAGGCAGTTGCGGTTGTGGTGGAACGAAAATGGCTGCGGAAAAATCCTTTTTTAAATCGATGTTTTACCTGGCTGTCAGTAGTCGGCCCTGTACCACTTATTCTTAACAGGGGAACGCTGCTGATCTTCCATCTGAGTTCGTCCTGAAACCGAGATGGCTCTGTGGTTTATAAAGTGTAAGTTATTTCCATCTGAAAAGTATTGAGACTGGCATTATACGAGTATAATCCTGCATTGGACTGGTGAAAAAACAGATACCCCAGGGAAAGCTTTTTGGTCACATGTATTGAAATTCCCACTTTTGACTGGAAGAAAAATGAGCCTCCCAGGTTATGCCTGGGATATTCAGTTTCTCCAGACATGTATCCTGCTCCAAACCCGAGAATGAGGTCAAAATAGTGTGAGGGGGTGAGGAGGAGACGTGGCATTACAGCGAATCTCATTGTTGAATCGCCTCCCGGTGAGGTGTCTTCCAGAAAACCGAGACTGTATTCCATTTGGGTAGACAGTTTCAGGGAGTCGGATATCAAAGAGTCAGGCCGGGAAAAAGGCTGCAGGTAAAACATTTCATACAGTTGCAGGTCACTGTTCTCACGCAATTCTCTGCTGATACTTGTCCCGATCTTTGGCCTGGCATCAGTTGATGCAGTTGAAAGAGCGGGAAGAGATAGAAAAAGAAAAAATAATATTGCTGTTCGCATATCATACTCCCATCGCAAAAGTTAATAATGGGTATATGTTGTAAACATGTAATGCAGAAGCAGCCGAATGCAATTCATTATTGAACCGCGGAACGATAATATATAATTGAGGGGTGGTGAATCAGCAGCAGTCGCGGTTGATTGGTTGTTTTTTCCCGTTTTCATCAACTGAAACGTAGGTAAAAGCAGCCTTGGTAACCAGGAATTCATCAGCGGAGTCGCCGGGGTTTTCCACCGCAGGTTTTACCAGCACTTCAAGGTTGATAGTGATGGATGTGGTGCCGACCTTTACAACTTTACCGTAGCAGCAGACCACATCCCCCACGTGCACCGGTTTGATGAAGGTGATTGTGTCGACTGCGACAGTGACCACCCGGGAACATGTTGCCTCCCGGGCCATGATGCCTCCGGCTATATCCATCTGGGACATGATCCAGCCACCAAAGATATCACCAAGGGGGTTTGTGTCCGCCGGCATGGCAAGGGTTCTGAGGAGCAGCTCTCCCGATGGGTGGATATGGTCAGTCATGGGGAAATCCTGTCTTCTTCAACACCATGGCATGCAACTCTGCTTCCATCATCCAGAACTGTCAGCCTGGGGATTTCCGTGCGGCAGCGTTCATCAGCATAGGGACAGCGGCCATGGAAGACGCAGCCGGGTGGCAGCTGGATCGGCGTGGGTACATCTCCTGTTAATTTGACATGGTCCATGTCCTTTTTCCCAAGCTTGGGAATGGCTGACAGCAGGGCGCGGGTGTAGGGGTGTCGCGGATTTGAATAAAGGGTTTCCGTTTCCGCAAATTCGCAGAGGGTACCCAGGTACATGACCGCCACATTGGTAGATATATGTTCCACAACGGAGAGGTCGTGGCTGATGAACATATAGGTCAATCCGTGCTCATCCTGAAGGTCCATCATCAGGTTGAGAATCTGGGCCTGGATGGAAACATCCAGGGCTGCAATCGGTTCATCGGCAACAATAAATTCGGGGTCAACTGCAAGAGCCCTGGCTATGGAGATTCTCTGGCGTTGTCCCCCGGAAAATTCGTGGGGAAACCTGGTGCGCCAGTCGGGATCAACCCCAACCTGTTTCATGACTTCGGTTACCCTGTCTGCCGCGTCACTTCGGGAAATACCGGGATTATGGAACCTGATCGGCTCCTCCAGCGTTTCAAAAACAGACATCCGTGGATTGAGCGATGAATAGGGATCCTGGAAGACCATCTGCATTTTGGTGCGATATGGTTTCATGGCATTGTTGTCCAGGTTGTCTATCCGTTTTCCTTCGTAGAGGACCTGGCCGCTGTTTGGCGGGTAGAGTCGGATGACACTGCGAGCAAGCGTTGACTTGCCGCATCCGGACTCGCCAACCACACTGACAGTCTCACCTTTTTTGATATCGAAACTGACATTGTTCACGGCTCTTACAACAGTCTGCTCCCGACTGAAACGGCCATTTCTGAATCGTATCTGTTCCAGAAAACCGCCTGAAATATCAAAGTGTTTTACTACATTCTTTATGCTGAGAAGTGGTTCTTTTTCCATTATGACTTCCTACTTCACCATATGACAGGCTGCAAGACAGCCGGATGATTTTCGGGTTAGAGGCGGTACTTCCTCACGACAAATCTGAGCGCACTGGTTACAGCGATTGTTGAACTGACAGCCGGAAATCTGTTGTTTGATGCCCGGCATGGTGCCCGGGATCTGATTAAGTCTGCCCCTTCTGGAAACATTCTGTGGAAGTGCCGCCAGAAGCCCCTTGGTGTAGGGATGCCGGGGATTGGTGACGATCTGCTCTGTTTCTCCCAGTTCCACAATCCGGCCGGCGTACATTACCGCGATTCTCTGGGCCACCTGGGAGACCACGGCCAGGTCATGGGTGATAAGGATCAGGGCCATATTTTCGGATTCACAGAGGGAGAGGAGGAGGTTCATGATATCAGCCTGTATGGTGACATCAAGGGCAGTTGTCGGCTCATCCGCAATAATCAGAGCAGGGGATGTCAGCAGGGCTATGGCGATAACTATCCGCTGGCGCATACCACCGGAAAATTCATGGGGATACTGTTTCAGCCGTTTTTCAGGGGAAGGTATGGCAACCTTTCTGATCTTGTCAAGGGCAATTTCTTCGGCTTCTTTTCTGCTGATATTCCTGTGCGCGAGCAGGGTTTCAACCATCTGTGTGCCGACAGTCAACACAGGGTTCAGGGTCATCATTGGATCCTGAAAAATCATACTGATTCTGTCCCCCCTGATCTGCCGCATCTCCTCCAGTGAGAGTTTTGCCAGATCCGTACCCTCGAACAGGATAGATCCACCCGAGATAAATCCCGGTTTACTGATAAGATTGATAATGCCGAAGCCGGTGACGGATTTTCCGGCGCCGGATTCACCCACCAGACCGAGACGCTGACCCCGGTCCAGGTCAAAACTGACTCTGTCAACCGCGGTGAGGACATTGTCCCGTAATTTAAAGGCGACCTCAAGGTCGCGAACAGATAAGAGTGTTTCTTGCTGATCCACACCTACTCCTTGTACAGTTTGGGGTTCAGGAAGTCCCGCACCCAGTCACCAAGAAGGTTGATTGACAGAATGAGAACAACCAGCGCAATACCCGGAAAGAGGGTAATCCACCAGGAACCACTGAATATATAGTCAAAACCGGACTTGATAAGAGAACCCAGGGACGGCTGGGAAACCGGCATGCCGAGACCGATAAAACTGAGGGCCGCTTCGCTCATGATCGCATTGGCAACCTGTACCGTTGAAATAACCATAACCGGAGTCATGGTATTGGGGAGAATATGGCGCAGCATGATGCGGGTGGAGGGCAGGCCGATTACCCTGGCCGCTTCCACGTATTCCTTTTTCTTTTCCGCCATGACGGAAGCCCGGACGGTTCTCGCGTACTGGGGCCATTCAGCAAAACCGATGATCAGGATCAGGATGGGGATGGCGTAGTGTTCATAGACACCCATGCCGAAAATACCCTGGAAAAGGGCACCGATAAAAATTGCCACCATGTATGTGGAAAAGGAGAGCTGTACATCGGCCAGCCGCATGAGAAAAGCCTCGAGTTTTCCTCCCTTGTATCCGGCGATCAATCCCACAACGATTCCGAGTATTGACTGGAGTGCCACTGCTCCGAGGCCGATCAGGATTGAAACCCGCATACCGTAAAACATGGTGGAGAGCATGTCTCTTCCCTGGGGATCAGTACCCAGGACAAACCGGGAATCTCCGCCATCCTTCCAGATGGGGGGCAGTTCCGAGTCCATGATATCTATTGTAGTCTGGTCGTATGGATCATGGGGGCAAGAACCGGTGCCCCGAAACTGACCACGCAGAGGGCAAACAGAACGACAAAACTCGTAATTGCCAGTGGATCACGTATAAAGCTGTAGAGAAAAAATGATTCTCTGAATGTTTTTATCAGGCCCATTATTTCCTCCCCGCAACTCTGACCATGGGATTAACAAGGCCATAGATCAGGTCGACAACCGTGTTGACAACGACAAATATCAGACCGACGAAAACCAGGTAGGCCACCATGAGCGAGGTGTCCGCCCGTTCCACCGATTCGATAAACATCGACCCCATACCCTGCCACTGGAAGACCGTTTCAGTGAGAATGGTAAAGGCGATAAGGGTACCCAGCTGGACACCGCCCACCGTAATAACTGGAAGCAGTGTATTCTTGAAAGCGTGCACAAAGAGAACCCTGGCCGGCTTCAGTCCCTTTGCCCGTGCGAATTTGACATATTCCGTCTCCAGCGATTCTTTCATTTCGGCCCGGATAAGTCGGATAAAGAGGGGCAGCATGATGGAAGTGAGGGCTATTGACGGCAGGATAAGATGTTTCAGTCCGTCTGCGGTGAAAAAGCCCGATTTCCAACCGGGTAAAATTTCAACCAGTTCCCCTCTGCCAAATGACGGCAGCCATCCCAGGCTGACCGAAAAGATATAGATCAGGAGAATGGCCGTCAGAAAAACCGGTATGGACACCCCGATGATGGAGGCTCCCATGAAAAAACGGGAGAGCCAGTCGTTTGGCTTAACCGCGGCATAGATCCCGAGGGGGACGGAAAAGAGAATGACCAGCAGGGAGGTGGCAAAAACCAGCTCCAGGGTTGCCGGGGCCTTGGACATAATCACCTTTGTGGCCGGTTTCTTGAAATAAAAAGAATTGCCGAGGTCTCCGTGGAGGGCGTCTTTCACGAAGCGGACCCACTGGATCATGAATGGATCATTCAGACCCAGTTTATCCCGGAGGATTTCCCGCTCTTCAGCGGAAACGGAAATACCCGTTATCTCCCTTACCGGATCACCGACACTCTGCTTGATGGCAAAACCTATGATGCTGATGACCAGCATGACAAAGATTGCCTGGGTAACTCTGCGAATAAAGAATGCTATCATGGGTTTTTTGCAGATGGAAAAATGGCCCTGCAACAGAATGTCCAGTGCAGGGCCGGGGAAGGTTGGATCTTTTTCCCGTACGGTTGACCGGGAAAAAAATATCCTCTATTTCATGTTCAGGTCACCGAAATAGGGGAAGTTCATAACATTTATGATTTCGTCAGCATTGAGCAGTTTTTTGTTTCCCGCCCAGGAGAGCATCTGCCAGTGCAGCGGAACAAACGCAGCCTCGTTGTAGAGAATGTTTTCAACTTCTTTTAACATTTCCGAACGTTTGGCAAGATCAGTCTCGGACTGGGTCGCCAGGGTAAGCTCATCCACTTTCTTATTGCAGTAGTTGCCGCTGTTATACTGTCCTTTGCCGGTCTCCTTGTTGGGACACATGTAAAGGTACTCGTAAAAGTTGGCACTGTCTTCGGTATCGGAATGCCAGCCGATCATCTGAATATCGGCAACCTGAGCATCAAATTCATCCCAGTACTGGGCCTTGGGCATGGTCTTCAGCTCAACTTTGATATTGATCTTGGAGAGCATGGAGGCGACAGCCTGGGCAATTTTTTCGTCGTTGACATAGCGGTTGTTGGGGGCGACCATTGAGACGGTGAACCCTTTTTCGTAGCCGGCTTCCTTCATCAGCTGTTTGGCTTTTGCCAGGTCATAGCGTGGAGTAAGCTTCGGGTCGTATCCATCATATCCCTTGGGGGAGTTGAGACCGGCGGCGGTGGCACGGTTTTTCATGATTTTTTTGACGATACCGACGTTGTTGACAGCATAGACGATTGCCTGGCGGACTTTCACGTTTGCCAGTTCAGGTTTACGTTTGCCGTTCATCTGGAAAGTGATAATCCTTGAGCCGGGCATGGTGATAAGCTGCAGGTCTTTGTTGTTTTCGATCCTGTCGTAATCCTGCGGGGGTACGGGCATGATGAAATCGACATCTCCGGAGAGCAGTGCGGCAATACGGGTTGCATTTTCACTGATGGGGGTGAGAATAATTTCATCAACATTTCCGGTATTCTTATCCCAGTACTGCGGGAACTGCTTGAGGACCCAGCGTTGTCCCTGTTCTCTTTCCACTACCTGGTATTTGCCGGTTCCTGATTCGTTCTCGTTGGCAAAGGAGTAGTCGGTTTTGATAATGGCATCCTTGGGGTTACCCTTGGCATCTTTTCCACTGTAGAAAACGGAATCCATCGGGAAAATATAGGTGCACATGTTGAGGGTCAGTCCGTAAGGCTCTTTTGTCTTGATATCAACAGTATAATCGTCGACTACAACCGCATCGGCAAAAGGTTCGAAAAGACCTTTGAAATCCTGGCTTTTCTTCAGTCGGGCCAGGGTCCAGGCCACATCTTTTGCTGTGAACGGATTGCCTGAATGGAATTTGACATCGTGGCGAAGATACATACGGAGGGTGAGTGGATCAAGTCGTTCCCATTTTGTGGCGAGACGCGGCACTATTTTCATGTCTTTAGTCCAGCGAACAAGCGGATCAAAAACCATATGGGAATACTGCAGCATGCCACCGGACAGCTGCACATGGGGGTCAAGGGAAACGGGATCCGCGTCCATTGCAAGTTTTAAGGTTTTGGCTCCAACAATCGTCCCTCCAAACAGAAGCATGGAGGCCAGACATAAGGTTATGAGTTTTTTCACTGCTATCTCCTCTTGTAAATTAATAATTAACCTCGCAAAAGAACAGAGCGAGGACCTTGGCGGTCATATTACGCTACTTGGGGACAAACGGCAAGATATTGCATGTAATTTGCTGTAAGATGGAAACCATCCTTGTCTGTAAGTCCTGCCAGTTAAGTTCTACATTCTATACAGTGAAATGGATGAGTTTTCAATGTGAAATATTACGAATTATGGCAAATAATGATGTAAAAACTACGAAATGAGTGGGTTTTGCATGAAATCCACTTAAAGAATTTCACTTTGATTCCACGCTATCATAGCTTGAATTTTCATCAGCTTCAAGATAGATATACATCAAAGAGGTTGAAGACATGGATTAAGGAGGTTGCAGATGACGGAAAAGAGAAGATTTACCAGGATTGTCTTTACTGTCCGGGCTGAATGTACTGTTGCCGGGAAGACATTTGCTGTCAAGAGGCTGATAAACCTCAGTGTCGGGGGATGTATGATAGAGATCAATGCCGAGGTGGCAATTGATGATGAATGTGAGGTTGTCATTCCCCTGGGAGCTGAAGGTCTGTATGTGAATGTGAAAGGTCGGGTTGCCAGAATTGCCGACGATCATATCGGGGTAAAGTTTGTTTCGATTGATCCTGAAAGCCTGCAGCATCTGCAAAATATCATAAAGTACAATTCTCCTGATGCCGAGACCATTGAAGATGAGCTGAAGGATCATCCCGGTCTGTTGTAACTGGTGTCACAGAGATGTGCTTGAGTGAATCGAGAAGAACGAAGAATGAAAACTGACAAATGGGAGTAATCTATGGAAACGAAAGTATTGGTTCCAGTAGCTGAAGGGTTTGAGGAAGTCGAAGCATTAAGCATTGTCGACGTGTTCAGAAGAGCAGGAGTCCAGGTGGATCTGGCTGCTGTGGGTGGAAATCTGCAGGTTATATCCTCCCATGACGTCAAAATAATAGCTGACAAATTAATCGAAGACTGTAAGGACGAGACCTATGATCTGGTTGCCCTGCCGGGTGGTATTCCGGGGCGGAGAATCTCAGGAATTCAGGTGTGCTGGCGGAAATACTGAAAAAACAGAACAGGGAAGACAGGCTTTACGGTGCAGTCTGCGCGGCGCCCGCTGTTGTTCTGGAGCATCACGGTCTTCTTGACGGGAAAAAGGCCACATGCCACCCTCTCTTTATGGAAAAATTGAGTGATGGTGACCAGGCGGGGATGAGTGTGGTCCACGATGGGAACTGCGTGACTTCAAGGGGAGCGGGCACATCAATTCAATTTGCCCTGGAAATGCTGGGTATTCTCCTGGGTGAAGAAAAGAAACAGGAAGTCGCGAAGGGAATGGTTGTCGGGTAAGTAAAATCAGTCCCGGTTCCGTTTGTAGACAATAACCGAAAACGGTTCCTTTCCATCTGGAAAATGTTCCCGTGAAACTTCCTGGAAACTCTTTTCAGGAAGTTCGGGAAAAACAACGTCTCCCTCCACTTCCCGTTCAAGGGTTGTCAGGCGGATCGTGGTTGCCACATCCAGGCCGTGGCTGAAAACCTGGGCACCACCAATGATGAATACTTTTTCTTCCCCTTCGCACATTTCCAGTGCTTTTTCCAGAGATTCAGCTTTTTCCACGTTTTTCGGGATGTAGTTCGCATTCCTGCTGAGGACTATATGACGTCTTCCGGGCAGGGGGCAGGAAAGGATTCGAATGTTTTTCTTCCCATAATCATGGGACATCCCATGGTTGTTTTTTTAAACAGGCGCAGTTCTTCCGGGATATGCCAGGGCAGGGTGTTGTTTTTGCCGATGATTCTGTTTTGAGCCATGGCTGCAATTATTATTATTTCCATAAGAGGGTCCGTAATGTTGGTTGGAGAAGCAGTTGCGGGATGATTGCAGCTGGAAAATAAATGATCGATATTGAGAGAATAATACGAAAAATATAGATTTTGTTCAAATTTTTTTATACGCTGAAAGGGTAAATGGTTTTTTGAGTTACAGGAATCAGTGGGCGATTATTCATAAAGGGCTGGAGGATGTCGATGAAAATGCTATGTCCGAACTGTGGAGTGAAAGGTTCTGCAGACGATTCGTATATAGGGAAGAAGGTCAAATGTCCGAAATGCAAAGAAATATTTGAAGCTGTCCCGAAGAGGAAAAGATTGAGGAGAGTTTTCGGGAACCGGCTTTGGAAGAATTGGTGGAAGAACCGGTTGTGTCGGATCAGGAGGATATTCTTCCGGAAGAAGGTGACGTGGCAGGGTCGGAAGAAGAATTCGACGATGAACCTCTGGAGATTGATGAGGAGGAAATATTGTCGGCAGTGGAATCTGAACCCGAATCATTCGACGAAGAATCGGCACCAGCTGGTCCTGCTGATGAGCCTGCTGGCGAACCCGTGGATGACTTTGCAGTACAACTTGATGAAACTTTGCCTGAAATAGATGACTTTGACGAACCTCTGATCAGCGACGACATACAGGAAATTGAAGGACAGCCCCTGCTGGACGAGGTGGATGTGATTGATGACCCTGATTCCATTGAATCACAAGAGGATATTGGAGTCGAAATAGAGGAGAGTGAGATTATAGAAGTTTTTGACGAGGAGGACGAAACTGACACTCTCCTTGAAGATCCTCTGGAAGAGCCTCCTGAAATTGAAACGGAAAAATGTTCTGTCTGTGGCAAAGAGGACAGTATTGGAGAGCCGTTTATTGCAAAGAATGGTCAGCTGTTCTGTACAGACTGCCTGCCGGAGGTCATGGAAGATGAAGAAAAAGTTATTCCTCCCGGGGAAGATGTGACATCGACTCTGCGGGCCAGGGGCCTCCAGGGAAATGATCCGGAAGTCACCGAAGTTAAGACATTCCGTTCTTCATTCACGGTTTCGGGAGTGATCAGGGAGGCGTGGCGGGAAACAAAAGGGGCCAAAGCTTCCATCTGGGCAGGTGCGGCTGTGTTCTACCTGCTGCTCCTGATCCTTACAGCCGGATCAGCTTTTCTTGCACCGTACCTCACGACCAATCCTGCTGCATCTGGTGGCCTGACCAATTTCGGGATACAGGCTTTTTCAGGTGTGCTTACCAGTATTGTCTCTGCTCTTTTCACCGCGGGGCTGTTCTACATGGGGGTGAGAAAGGTTGCCGGGGATACACTTTCATGGAAAATGATTTTCAGCGGCTTTCCAAAATTCGGTAAAGTGATTGTTGCCAGTCTCCTGCAGACATTGCTTGTGAGTATCGGTATGCTTCTTTTTATAATTCCGGGAATTTATCTTATGATAGGGTACGGCCTTGCCATACCGTTAATCCTGGACCGGGATATGGGGCCGTGGCAGGCACTTGAGGCTTCAAGAAAAGCCATCCACAAGGTGTGGTGGAAGGTGGCCGGTGCGGTAATTGTGATGGGATTGATTTACATGGTCTCTGTTATTCCGCTTGGGCTCGGTATGATCTGGACACTGCCCATGTCGTTTGCCCTTGCGGGAGTTATTTATCGACATCTCTTTGGCTCAAAGACGAGTGGGCAGTCGGAGAAGAGATCGTAAAGATCGAAATTCTGGGAGAAAACCGGCATGACAACGATTCCATTTCCTCTTTTCTGGCTTATCATGGGGGTAATGCTGCTTTTTCTGGAGATGGCCCTGCCCGGGTTTGTGCTGTTTTTTTTCGGCCTGGGAGCCCTGATTACTTCTCTGGTCACCTACCTGTTTCCCATCAACATCAGCTGGCAGCTTGCCCTTTTTATCGCGGCTTCACTGGCTTCCCTTTTTTCCCTGCGAAATGTCATTCAGCGCCGGTTTTTCAAGCAGCCAACTGGAGAGGGGAGGAAAAAAAGGTGGACGAGGATGTGCTGCTTGCTGTGGCCGGCGAGCGGGGTGTAGTCTGCATGACAATCGTACCGCCGGCTGAGGGAAGAATTAAATACGCTGGAACATTCTGGCGGGCAACAGCGGATGAGAGGATCGATGAAGGTGAAATAATCTCTGTGGTTTCCCAGGATGGTCTGGTTATCCATGTTGAAAAGGTCTGAATTTCCGAACAGGAGAAAAGAATGGAACAGAATCTGATTGCCCTCGGGTTTATTTTATTGCTTGTGGTTGTTGTTCTTATCAAAACGGCTGTTGTGGTTCCCCAGAGGTCGGAGTTTGTGGTGGAAAGACTGGGAAAATACAGAACGACCCTGAGTGCCGGATTTCATATCCTGGTCCCGTTTTTCGATAAGATTGCCTACAAGAGAAGCCTCAAGGAAGAACCTATCGATATCAGTGCCCAGACCTGTATCACCGCGGACAATGTCACCCTGGAAGTTGATGGCATTCTCTATCTTCAGGTGGTGAACTCGAAAAAGTCGGCCTACGGGATTGATAATTACCATTTCGCTGCAACCCAGCTTGCCCAGACCAGTCTGCGTTCCGCCATCGGCAAGATTACCCTCGACAACACCTTTGAGGCGAGGGAGACACTGAATGGTCAGGTGGTCATGGCTCTGGACGAGGCCGCAGAGAACTGGGGAATCAAGGTTCTCCGTTATGAGATCAAGGATATACAGCCCCCCGGACCGTTCTTGATGCCATGGAAAAGCAGATGAAGGCCGAGCGGGAAAAAAGGGCTGAGATAGCCCGGTCCGAAGGTGAAAAGCAGGCGATTATAAACCGGGCGGAAGGTGACAGGGCCGAGGCCATTTCTCTTTCCGAAGGAGAGAAGATGAAACGGATCAACGAGGCTGAAGGAAGGGCCCGTGAAATCCTCATGGTGGCTGATGCCACCGCCAAGGGAATACGGAAGGTTGCGGAAGCACTGTCTTCTCCCGGCGGAAAGGAAGCGGCGAATCTTGAGGTGGCCAAACAGTATATCGGAGAATTCGGTAAGCTGGCCAAGGAAAACAACACCATGATCATTCCCGGCAATCTGACGGATATGAGCAGTATGGTTGCAACGGCCATGTCCACTTTTGAACATGTCAGGAGCCGGAAAGAGTCTGCTGCTGAAGAGGTACGGTCCAGGGGTTGATGTCTTTCTCGGGTCGGAGGATCGGGTTTTATCGGATTCATCTGCTGATGGTACTTTGTGCTGCCCTGGTTTCCACGTCTTTTACCGTGGGGGCCGCCATTACGGAGACGCTTGATCCGGCAGTGCTCACGTTTATCCGTTTTGTTATTGCCGCGCTCTGCTTCGGTCCCCTGGTTCGTTTCAGGTATGGGGCCACCTACTCCTTTTCCCTCTTCTGGCGATGCGGAATTATCAGCTGCAGCCTGGTTGTCTTTTTCTGGTGCATGTTTCTTTCTCTGCGTTATACAACAGCACTGAATACCAGCGTGATCTTTACCCTTGTCCCATCTTTTTCAGGAATCTACGCCTTTTTTCTTTTAAAAGAGAAGCTGACAAAAGCTCAGCTCATTGCCCTTGCCTGTGGAATGATTGGCGCTGTCTGGGTTATTTTTCGCGGGAATATGACGACTTTTCTGGAGATGAACTGGAACAGGGGAGATCTGATTTTTCTGGCGGGAGGATTCGCCATGGGGCTCTATACTCCCCTGATACGTCTTTTCCACCGGGATGAACCCATGGCCGTCATGACGTTCTGGGTGCTGGTTACCGGGGCTCTCTGGCTTTTTCTGTTCAGTGGGCATCGATTACTGACCATGGACTGGTCAGCAGTTCCTCTGAAAGGGTGGGCAGGGGTTGTGTATCTGGCAATTTTTACAACAGTGATCACCTTTTTTCTCACCCAGTATGCCGTACCCTTTATCGGACCGACCAGGGTGATGGCCTACTCCTATCTTTATCCCGGACTGGTTCTGCTGCTGGACCTGGTACTGGGGCATCCGCTCCCGCCTTTCAGGGTCTTGCCCGGGGTAGTTGTGGTTCTGTTCGCCATGGGTGTTATACAGTTTTCAGAAAAAGAATCAGATCCGTGAGAATTAAAAAATTTTAGTGTATAGTTGGTTGTTCGTATCGTGCTGTAACTTCGAGATGTTCTGCGTCTGAAATTCTGCAACGGAGGTGATGAATGAAAACAACTGCCGCTGATATCATGATCACGGAATTTTCAACTTTGCTTCCCGGGACCCCTGTTATAGATGCCATAAAGGTATTTCAGGAAACCTCAAAAAAACAGGGCAGGCGGCTCTTCGGCATCATAGTCACCGATGAGAACCAGCGTCTGGCTGGGATGCTCTCCATGTACGATATTCTTCTTTACCTGCGACCCAAGCATATTCATCTCTGGGGAACCATGGAGGATTTTGATATTGCCGGGGTGATTGATGCCGCAGGAAACAGGATAAAAAACATTCTCGTTGGTGACATCATGACTCCGGAGGTGGTGACCATTGATGCCGGGGCCAATCTGATGATGGTCCTTGATATCATGATCAAGAAACATGTCCGCAGGCTGCCTGTGGTGGAGGATGAGCGAATCGTCGGAATTGTTTATATCTCCGACCTGTTCAACCATCTTCTCGATCAGATCAGCCATTGAACGAATACGATATTTCGTAACTGGCCACAGGGTAGTCAACTTGGTGTCATATCAAGAAAAAATTTAAGAGGTCGCAGGGTGCGCCTGATGTGGGCAAGCGACAAGCCGCCGTGTACTAATGCTACATAAGGCTTGCCGATTGTCCGCAGCAGGTGTGCCCTGTGACCTCTTACGATATTTCAGGCAGGGAGAATATGTGATGGTCGTAATTGAGCGGAAAAATACTCTTCGAAACCTCTCAGTCAGTGATGCCATGCGACGCCAGGTTGTTCAACTTGAGCAGACGGTGTCCCTGGATCACGGAATAAATATCCTGATCAAATACAAGGTAAACGCCCTGCTGACAATTGATGCGGAGAGAAAACCGATTGGTGTCGTTTCCAAAACTGATATCATGGGGGCCTATTATGCCGGGCTGCCCATTGAGTCTCCCCTTGAATATATCATGGTTTCTCCACCGCTTTTCTGCCACTCGGAAGACAGCCTGGAGGCGGCCCTGGAGCTGATGCGAAGCCACGGTGTTTACCGGCTGTATGTTCTTGACAGCGAATCGGATAAACTGGTGGGGGCTCTCGCCTATCCGGATATTGTCGGGCTGTTGTACCAGTATTGCCGCCAGTGTGAGTTCAATCACCTCAATATTCTCAAACACCATGAAGAAAATGATTCCATGCGCAGGTTTTCCGTGCGTGAAGTGATGACTTCGCAGGTCAAGAGTGTCGGGAGAAACGAGACTCTGAGCAGTGTAATGGAAGAACTTTCCGCTCACAGGTTCGGGGCTATTCTGGTTGCGGATGATGATGGAGCGCCTTGCGGTGTTATTTCAAAAACGGATCTGGCACTTACCTTCAAACATGGGGTGGACCCGCAGGCGCCCGCCCATACGGTTATGAGCTCTCCGGTACATACCTGTGATGTGGAGTTGCTGCTTGAAGAGGCGATCAGGAAAATGATATTGACGGATACCCACCGTCTCTTTGTCCATGAGGGTGATAGGGGGAATATCGTCGGGGTTCTCTCTCTTTCGGATGCGGCCAGGGTGCGTTCAGGTTCTTGTCATGGCTGTGTTTCCAGCAGAATTAAGGTGGAAGATCACGACTGACCGGATGATTGTTCCACAAGATTAAGGTAGAGGTCTCCGCGGCCATAAGGGCCGGGGCGGCCTTTTCCCTTTATTCTCAGCTTCTGACCGTTTCTACTGTTCGGTGGGATTTTGACCTTCAGGGTCTGTTCGCCTCGGTTACCGTAAACGACGACCTGAATGGTTTTTCCCCGCTTCAGCTCATCCGCGGAAAGGGGAGTATGGTAGGTTGTATCATAATCCGGTAACTGTTTCGTTTCTTCCTTCCTGTCCTCCTGCCTGCCGTGTCCGCCCAACAGTGAGCCAAGGGTCGAGGTGAGGGATTTGAGGAGAGATGAATTATTACCAATGGATTTTTTCGCAGTTCTCGAGAGCAGAGGACCGGCCATGGAACCGACGAAAAAGATACCACCAAGAAAAATACCCCCCTTTCCCCTGAAAAAACTGTTTTTGATGAAATGTGAGCTGGAACGGAATCCAGATCGTTGGAATTCCCGCAGCAGCCCGTTGAACATCTGTTGAAACCTTGGGTCTTTAAAGAGATCGCGGAGAATATCCTCTTGGCTGTAGGTGAAACCGGTTGCGCCGTTTCCGGAAGCCTTCATCCTGTCGTACTGCTGCCGCTTAACCGGATCTGTGAGGACACCGTACGCTTCCGCGATTTCCTTGAACTTTTCTTCCGCCTCCGGGGAGTCCGGGTTTCTGTCGGGGTGGTAGCGCATGGCCAGCCTGCGATAATTACGACGGATTTCATCTTCCGTGGAAGTGGCGGTTACCTGGAGAATTTCATAATAATTTTTCATGATGACAGGGCAGGTGCGGAATATTTTTATTGCTGTATTGTAACCTAATTTCAGCAATTGGCAAGTTCATCAGAACCAGGCGGTGGCAACTGTGCAGGGGCATTTGTTTTCCGATTCAATAAAAAAGAGAATAAAGAGAAGGTACGAGACCTCTTACCTATTAAAACCACCTTATTCATTTTTTTCGGACAGGTAACTATGAAGAAATTATTTGTGCTTCTTGTGATTATTGCTCTTGTGGCCGCTTTTTTTATTTTTGATTTTGATCAGCTTCTGACCCTGGAAGCAATCAAATCACGCCAGGCGGAGTTTGAGCAGCTGAAGGCAACCTCTCCAGTGATGGTCAGTCTTGTCTTTTTCGGGCTCTATGTCCTGGTCACAGCCCTTTCGCTTCCCGGTGCGGCCCTGATGACCCTTGTGGCCGGCGCTTTGTTCGGCCTGGTCTGGGGACTTGTGCTTGTCTCATTTGCTTCAACCATCGGGGCGACTCTGGCCTTCCTCGTCTCCCGCTATCTCCTGAAAGAAACCGTGCAGAACCGCTTCGGCGACAGGCTGGCACCGATCAACAAGGGCATAGAAAGGGAAGGGGCCTTTTATCTCTTTACCCTGCGTCTGGTACCGGTATTCCCCTTTTTTCTCATCAATATCCTCATGGGACTGACTCCCATCCGAACCATAACCTATTACTGGGTCAGCCAGGTCGGTATGCTGGCGGGAACCGTGGTATATGTGAACGCGGGGACCCAGCTGGCCAGAATTGACAGCCTGGGGGGAATTATCTCACTGCCGCTTCTTCTCTCTTTTGCGCTGCTCGGTCTTTTTCCGCTTATCGCCAAAAAAATTATCGACTGGCTGAAGAGAAGAAAGGTGTATGCCGCCTGGCCCAGGCCAAAGCGTTTTGACAGGAACCTGATTGTCATCGGGGCCGGGGCGGCGGGACTTGTGAGTTCCCTGATCGGTGCGGCAGTCAAGGCGAAGGTCACTCTTGTTGAGGCCAATAAGATGGGGGGTGACTGCCTGAATTACGGTTGTGTGCCAAGCAAGGCATTGATCAAAAGTGCGAAGATTGTCCATTTTATGAAAAATGGTGAACATTACGGCCTGGAACCGGTGGAGCCGCAGTTCAGTTTCAAAAAGGTGATGGCGCGTGTCCATCGGGTGATCAGCGAGGTGGAACCCCATGACAGCGTGGAGCGCTTCACCTCCCTGGGTGTGGAGGTCCTGGAAGGATACGGAGAGCTGGTGGACCCGTGGACGGTGATCGTAAAACTGAAAAATGGCGAGACCAGGCGGCTTACGGCCAGGTCAATTATTATTGCGGCCGGCGCCGAACCTTTTGTTCCTCCCCTGCCGGGGATTGAAGATTCGGGTTATCTCACCAGTGATACCCTGTGGGAGGAGCTGGCAACCCACGACAATCCTCCGGAAAAACTGGTTATCCTGGGAGGAGGTCCCATCGGCTGTGAACTGTCCCAGTGTTTTGCAAGACTCGGCTCCACTGTCTGGCAGGTTGAGCGGGGCGGGACGATCATGAGTCGGGAGGATGCGGAAGTTTCCGCCTTTGCCAGGGCGGCTCTTGAAAAGGATGGCGTCCATGTCCTTACGGGGCATAGTGCCCTGCGTTGTGAGCGGGAAGGTGATGTCAAATACGTGGTTGTTGAGCATGAAGGGCAGGAAAAAAGGCTCGACTATGATGTTCTTATCTGTGCCGTGGGTCGCTCAGCAAGGCTGAAGGGCTATGGTCTTGAAAACCTGGGCATTACCACTGAACGCACTGTTGTCACCAACGATTACCTGGAAACCCTCTATCCCAATATCTATGCAGCCGGTGATGTCGCAGGTCCTTACCAGTTTACCCATACGGCTGGACACCAGGCCTGGTATGCCACGGTCAACAGCCTGTTCGGGGAATGGAAGAAATTCAGGGTCGATTATTCAGTCATCCCCTGGACAACCTTCATTGATCCGGAGGTGGCACGGGTCGGCCTGAATGAACAGGAAGCAAAGGAAAAGAAAATAGCCTACGAGGTGACCCGTTTCGGTATTGATGATCTTGACCGGGCCATAGCCGACGGGGCAGCCCATGGGTTTATAAAAGTGCTTACCGTCCCCGGAAAAGACAAGATTCTCGGGGTGACCCTGGTGGGCGAGCATGGCGGAGATCTGCTGACCGAGTTTGTCCTGGCCATGAAGCACGGTCTCGGGCTGAACAAGATTCTCTCAACCATTCACACCTATCCGACCCTGGCGGAAACAAATAAATATGTGGCCGGGGAGTGGAAAAAAAGCCATGCGCCGGAGAAGCTGCTCGGCTGGATCGAACGTTATCATACCTGGAAAAGGGGGTAGCCATGAGATGGATTTCTGTTGTTCTTTTTCTGGTTTTTACTGTGGTTCATGGGGAGGCGGCGGAGTTTGATCATGGAGCATGGACAGCATTGCTGCAAAAACATGTTGTTGTTTTTGATGGAGGCAGGAAAACTCAGGTCGATTATAACGGTTTTCTGCGTGATCGCGCAGATCTGAAGCGCTACCTTGACAGCCTTACCGGAATAGATCAGAAAACGTTTGATACCTATTCTCCCGATGAACAGCTTGCCTTTCTTATAAACAGTTACAACAGCTGGACTGTGGAGTTGATTCTGACTGAATACCCTGATCTTGAGTCCATAAAAGATCTTGGCTCCTTTTTCCAGTCTCCCTGGAAGAAGCGTTTTTTTTCTCTGCTGGGAAAGACAAGGTCGCTTGATGAGATAGAGCATACACTTATCCGCGGCTCAGGCAGGTATAATGACCCGCGTATTCACTTCGCGGTCAACTGCGCCAGTATTGGATGTCCTGCGCTGCGGGCGGAGGCCTATAACGGCAGGGATCTGCAGCGGCAGCTGCAGGAGGCCGCCGATCTTTTTCTCTCCGATTCAACAAGAAACCGCTACAGAAACAACCGGCTTGAAGTGTCATCTCTTTTTAAATGGTACAAGGAGGATTTTGAAAAGGGCTGGAAGGGGATAACGTCACTGGGCCGGTTCTTTGCTGACCATCGCCACTCCCTTGGCCTCAATGAACAGGAGGCTGCACGGGCGGCAGACAACGCCATTGATATTACCTATTTGAAATATAACTGGAAATTGAATAGTATAGTGCGCTGATCTGTTGTCGGGGAGTCGGGGAGAGAAATAACTGAGACCTGAGGTTAAGCAATACCGGTCGGATAATAAAAATGTCGAAAGTAAATCTGATGGATGATTACAGTGAAGGGTGTCATCCGCGTATTTTAGAGATTCTTGCAGAAACCAATCTTATACAGCAGGAAGGTTATGGTGAAGATGCCTATTCCCGGGAGGCACGACAGTTTATCCGGGAAAGAATCAACTGCTCTGATGCGGATATTTTTTTTGTTTCCGGAGGAACTCAGGCCAATCTGATTGTTATTGCCGCCTCCCTGCGGCCACATGAATCGGTAATTGCTGTGGACAGTGGTCACATTAATGTCCATGAGGCGGGAGCAATCGAGGCCACCGGCCACCGGATAAACGGTGTTCCCGGTTCGGACGGAAAAATGCAGGTAACGGATATAGAATCCGTGCTTGATGGACATGGCGATGTCCCCCATATGGTCAAGCCGAAGATGGTCTATATTTCCAATTCCACAGAAATCGGAACCTGCTACCTGAAACACGAGCTGGAAGAACTGTCAGCATTCTGCAGGGATAGGGGACTTTTTCTTTTTATGGACGGGGCCCGTCTCGGGTCCGCGCTCTGTGCGGATGGAAATGATCTCAGCCTTGCTGATGTGGCCGAACTGACGGATGTCTTTTATATCGGTGGTACAAAAAACGGCGCCCTGCTCGGGGAGGCCATTGTTATAACCAATAACAGCATTAAAGAGGATTTTCCCTTCCATCTGAAACAGCACGGTGCCCTGACCGCCAAAGGTCGTCTGCTCGGTATCCAGTTTGTCGCCCTGTTCCGGGATGACCTGTTTTTTGAACTTGCCGCACACGCAAACAAAATGGCAGGTATACTCGCCGGGGCAATCAAGGCAAAAGACTATCCATTTCTTGTTGAAACACCTTCAAACCAGATCTTCCCGATTTTCCCAGATACCAGGATTAAACAACTGGCAGAAAAGTACGCATTCCATATCTGGCAGAGGGTTGATGATACCCATTCGGCAATCAGGCTGGTGACATCCTGGGCGACAGAGCAGCACGTGGTTGATCAGTTTATTCTTGACCTGGACAGCTTCCAATAACGGCTGGATGTTCGGAAAAATCCCTGTATAATCGGCCCGTGAAGAAAAAACCCAACATAATATTGACGTCGTAAAATATTCTATTATAATCCTTACAAATTACAGATTCATTGGTGGATGGTGGGCAGGATTTTTTTCCACTTTTACCCGCATAATATCGGATATGGTGGAAAACTGGTTCAGATATAGGGTGTTATCCTGTTAAGCTGATATCCGTCAATATTTACATGATATAAAGCATAAAATGACCTAACATGTTGAATTTAGGTTGTCAAAGATTTGGGGATTTTCGGAGTTATACGGAAACCAGATAATAACTTGTTATAACAAAAATAGCCATACAAAATAATATTAATTGAAAGGATATAATTTAGATGACTGAAAGAACATTTCCCGGCACACATCCAAACCTGAAAGATGGTCATTTCACAGTTCATGAAAAGAAAATATTAGAAACCTTATCTAAAGAGTTTTTCATAACAAATGGGGGAAGGGAAATAAAAGTTGGGTATAACAGCAGGTATAAATATTTAATAATAAGCCCAACAGACATATATAAGGACATGTTTAATTTGGATAGAGAGATAATTGTACTTTTTAGTCCTTATACAAGTATAGAGCCTAGAACATTGAGTGTATTTGACTATGTTGCAAATGGCCATTCGGCTTTAAGAATAGAGAAAATATGTAATGTTTTAATAAGTAACGATCCAAATGTTGAGAATTCTCTGAATGAGTTAATCAAGAGTGAGCCTGAATCACAAATTATTATTCCTTTTTTTTCAGATGAGCTCTTAAAGGTAAGCGACCCATTTTTCTTTAGGAATAGATTCAAAAAATATTTTTATACAAGGGATCTCTTTGCTTTTGAAGCCCCGCTAAAAAAAGATATTTATTTTTTCGGAAGAAATGATCTCATTCAAGTAATTATCAATAGGTATAAAAGCAATGAAAACTCAGGTCTATTTGGTCTAAGGAAAACAGGAAAAACATCATTAATAAATGGAATAGAGAGAAATCTAAATAAAGAAGGTATAACCCCAATAATCATTGATTGTCAGGATACTTCATTTAATCAGAGAAGGTGGTACGAAGCACTATACTATATCTGTGAAGCCGCAAAAAAAGCACTACAATCTAAAGCTAAATTACCTAGTGAATCAGAATTCACAGAAAAAAATTCTTCAATATTGACAGAGAGCTATTTTAAGGAATGCAGAGAAGAAGTTAATAACCCACTCCTGTTCATATTTGATGAAATTGAAAACATATCAATTAATACGTCTCCGGCTAAACACTGGTGCACCGGTTTGGATTTTGTATTATTTTGGCAAACATTACGATCAATATTCCAAAGGAATACAAACTTAATTTCATACTTGCTTGTAGGTACAAACCCATCTTGTATTGAGTTACCGAAAATAAATAATGTTGACAATCCAATATTTAATCATTTTGATCCGATATATATACCTGGTTTTGATGTTAAAGATACACGTGAGATGGTTAGAAAACTCGGCAAGAGAATGGGTATTAAGTTTGAGGAGACTGTATATTCAAAGTTAACTGAAGACTTTGGTGGCCATCCATTTTTAATGAGGCACGTTTGCAGTTTGATTTCAAAAAAAGTAATCGAGCTTGACCGTCCAGTAACAATAGGAAGAAATTCATACACTACCAGCAAAGACGAATTTATAAACAATCACTATAATTATCTAGAAATGATAATTAATATTCTTAAAACGTCATACCCTGATGAATATGAAATGTTAACAATGCTTGCTATAGGTGATGTTGATACATTTAATGAATTTTCTGAACTACATCCTTCATTTACTTCCCACCTAATCGGATATGGCTTAATAAAAAGAGATTACTCAGGCTTTGATTTTAATATTGATGCCATTAAGAGTTATATCTTAAATCAATCAAAATATAAAAGAATTGGCCTGTCTACAGATGATATGTGGGCTGAAATATCTCAGAGAAGAAACTCAACAGAAATAAAGCTCAGAAAACTTATTAAAATGCTTTTGCAAGCAAATGTTGGTGCTTCAAAAGGAAAAGAAAAAATATTAAATATATTTGGCGGCTCCAGAAAAAGCAAATTAAATAAATTATCTTATGATGACTTATTTAATGCCTCCGTCAGTGAAATATACTTCTCTGATCTGTCAAAAATATTATCAAAAAACTGGGATATATTTCATAACGTATTTAATCATACCCAAAAGGAAACATTTGAAAAACTAGAATTCATCAACAAAACAAGAGCTGATGCACACGCCAAGGAATTATCAGAAGAACAATTCGCCTATTTCAGAGTGTGCATGTCCAATATCGAAAAAGACTTAAATAATTTTATGTAATACATGTGTTATAACAATTAGCTACAGCGGATGCTACGCAAAAAACGCTTCGCACCGCTGAGCATAGCGTTATGTGTAAGAAATCCAGAGTTGAAAACGGTTTTTAAAGGAGACAATAGAAAATGAGATTAACACAAGCACGAGTTCAGAATTATCGAAGTATTGTAGACTCTGGAGAATTTGAAATAGAAGAGCTGAAAACAATTTTGGTCGGTCCTAATGAAGCAGGAAAAACGGTTTTATTGAAAGCTTTGCAGCAGCTTAACAAGCCTGAAGATGTTGAAGGGTTCGATGTATTGCGTGATTATCCAAGATCAAAATATAATGATATTACTACTGGTAAAACAGACCCTAAAACAACAACTGTAGTAACTGGCTACTTTGAATTAGAGGAAGAGGATAAGGAACTGATTCCGGAATTATTTCATAAATGTCAGTATAAATTATACAGAAACCTCAATAATGAGGCCTACCACCATCTAATTGGTGCCCCAGATAAAATTACATTTGGAGTGTTAAAAACGAAATTTTCAAGAATGACCTCGCACATGGATAAGCAAGTTGAGCCAGCGAATGATGACGAAGAATCTATAAAACCCAGTGGTTCTTTCAAAGAAATAACTATGAATTGGTCGGATAGTAAAATAATTGACAACGAATCAGCTAAGTTATTGAAAGACTGGTTGGATACAAATTATGATTTTGTGGAAGAAGGCAATGAAAAGGAAGAAGCAAGACATGCGGAATTGTTAGAATTAATTCAAGCAAACGCCAAGCATGATGAAGTTCTAAAAATATTGGACAAGAGAACGCCAGTATTCATATTATTCAATAACTACTTCAAGGTTAAGCCTTCAATACATTTAGATCATTTGGCCAAAAGAGTTGAGCAGAATATTCTTGATGACGAGTATTTTGATTATGGGAATTTATGCTTGCTGAAGTTACTAGGGTTTACACCTAAAGAATTAGCAGATTTGGGTAATGCACAAAGTCCCAATATTAATGATAAGGATGCTTTGAAGATATACAAAGATAATCTGGACAAAAGAAGCTATCAGCTCAATGCGGCAAGCGTTAGATTGACGCAAGAAATTTGTTCAGCATGGATGCCTGACGCAAAGAGAGCAGAAGCAGATAAACTCAAGATTACAGCCGATGGACAATATCTAAAAGTAGTAGTTGAAGATGATCTTGGTGTCGATATTGAGCTGGATCAACGGTCAGAAGGTTTTCAATGGTTAGTTTCATTTTTTGTAGTATTTTTTGCAGAGGCTATGGATAAGCATGAAAATGCAATACTACTTTTGGATGAACCAGGAATGAGTTTACATGGTCTTAAACAACGAGAATTCAGAAAAACAATATCAAAGCTTTCAAAAAATAATCAGACGATCTTTACTACTCACTCACCTTTTCTTGTGGGACCAGACGAATTAGATATTGTAAGGGTTGTTGAGCTTAAAGATAGGACTACTGGAACCGAGGTTCATACTACAATTTCTTCAAGTGATCCAGCAGGATGATCATGCTATGAAATAGTGGACACTCAGTTAAGCCATTGTTACAAATATGGCAGGAGGAAAAATATGAGTGTTCAACAGAGAAGAAAATACGATCCAGATTTTAAACGCAATGCGGTTCTATTGTCAGAAGAACCTGGGAAGGCAGTAACTGAAATAGCTGACAACCTTGGTATCTCAAGAGATTTGCTTTACCGATGGAGAAGAGAATACAGAGCCAGAGAAAACTATTCTTTTTCAGGGAATGGCAGAGAGTCTCTGACACCTCAGGAGCAAAAAGTAAGAGATCTCGAAAAGAGGCTCAGGGATGCCGAGATGGAGCGGGATATATTAAAAAAAGCCATGGCCATCTTCAGCAGGACACCGAAATGATATTTAAGTTCATCAAGGAAAATCGCTCATCATTTCCGGTGAAGAAGATGTGCCATGTATTCAATGTCTCCCCGAGCGGTTATTATCGCTGGATCAAGGCCCCTATCTCTACGAGGCAGATAGAAAAGGACCATTTGAAAAAACGTATACAAGAGCTGTTTGAGCAACACAACGGCATGGTCGGGAGTCCGATTATCACTGCTGATCTTCACGATCAACCTGAGTTTTCAAATGTAAGCCGACAGCGTGTAGCTCGTATGATGAAGGAAATGGGTTTGAAATGCCGAACTGTAAAAAAGTTTGTTGTTACCACGGATTCAAAGCACACTGAGCCAGTGGCTCCCAATCTGTTGGACCGCAAGTTCACCGTGTCCTCCCCCGACTTGGTGTGGGTTACCGATATCACCTATCTGAAGATAGGCAGTAAATGGCACTATCTCACAGTTTTCATAGACCTGTTTTCTCGAATAGTTGTGGGTTGGGATCTCAGCGATTCCCTTGAAAGACATTCTGCAATTAGGGCGCTAAACAAGGCCATATTGAGGAGACACCCTGGCCAGGGATTAATGGTTCATAGTGATCGTGGAGTTCAATATGCAAGTAGCGATTTCAGAGCATTGCTGCAGAAACGAGGATTTGTTCAAAGCATGAGCAGAAAGGGAAACTGCTGGGACAACGCAGTAGCTGAATCGTTTTTCCATACTATTAAAACCCAAATGATTCATCACTGCACATTCCACAATGTGGCTGAGGCTGAGCAGACCATATTCCATTACATCGAGGTCTACTACAACCGACAAAGGAAACATTCTACAAACGGATATAAAGCTCCTGCTCAATATGAGTTGGAGTGGTGGGACGATAGAAAAGCGGCTTAACCGTGACTCCACTTTTTTGTGGCAAGATCAGGATTGCTTCCATTGCAGGAAGCGCTGGGATACGATCTTGCTAGCAGTTTATTTTCACAAGAAAGAAATTTAATTTTAGAGGGAATTACAGATTACTGGTATATTGAAGCGACTGCCGAGATATTGAGGGAGGCTAAACTCTCAAACTTGAATAACAAAATTGCTTTGGTGTTTGCAAATTCAGCTGGTAAAGTCGTCTATTATGCGACAATTCTCCACGCTCATAATCTTAAAGTGGCGGCTCTATTAGATTCGGATGCAGCAGGAGATCAAGCCGCTAATCAAGAAAATCTTGTTCATGCTTTAGGGAATAAAAATATTCTACGAACCAAAGATTATTGCACAGATATTCCAAAAGCTGAAATCGAGGATCTTTTGAGGCAAACTCTAATTAGAATTGTAGCAGATGAGTTCGGTGACGATGTTTCAGAGCTTGCAGACCAGCAACCAAATAGACCCATTATTGACTTATTCTCAAAAGAAGTATCAAGTTTTTCAAAATATAAATTAGCAAAAGCTTATGTCAGATGGACAAGAAGTCATAATGCAAAAGATTTAGAAGAAAATGAAATAGAAAAATGGGGTAAATTGATAGTTACGATCAATAAGGTATTGAAATAGATCACATAACAAATCACTGCACTGGATTTTTACTCCGCTGCGCTCCGTAAAAACCAGTGAGTTCAAACGTTCAAGCTGTAGAAAAAGTCAACAAAACAAATTAACTACTGAATAATACGTGTAAAAATGTTATACTGCTGTCGCAAATTGATCGAAATACCCCTTACCTTCGATAAATGGAGCTGCAATGGCACGGTATAAACCTTATTCCTATGCTCAGGGCAAGTTCATTCCCATCCATTTTGCAAATCAGATCCTTCCCGGCACATTTGAATATACGCTGAATTATCTCATTGATCATGAACTTGATCTTTCCATCTTTAATGATCGCTATCACAATGATGATTCCGGTGCCCCGGCCTATGATCCGAAGATTCTGCTTAAAATCATTCTCTTTGCCTATTCCAGAGGGATTGTGAGCAGCCGTAAAATAGAGAGAGCCTGTCGTGAGAATGTAATCTTTATGGCACTGTCTGCCGACAGTCGTCCCCATTTCACCACAATTGCAGATTTTATTTCCAGCATGGACAAGGAAATAGTCTCACTGTTTCTTGAAGTACTTCTGGTTTGCGATGAACAGAAATTGATCGGCAGAGAGATGTTTGCCATTGACGGCTGCAAAATGCCCAGCAACGCCTCTGTTACCTGGAGCGGAACCAGGGCTGATTTTCAGAAAAAAGTAACGAAGATGGAAACAGCTATAGCAAATATGGTCAACCACCATCATATGAATGACCAGGAAAAGAGTGATGAAAATATCAAAGAGAAAAAAGAAAAATATGTAAAATCCCTGCGTAAAAATATAAAGAAGGTACGGAAATGGCTGGATAATAATGATGATCGGAGAGGAAAAGGCAAAAGACCTGTCAAATCCAATATTACCGACAATGAATCCGCCAAGATGAAGACCTCAAAAGGTGTTATCCAGGGCTATAACGGTGTTACCGCCGTGGACAGTAAAACCCAGGTGATAGTAGCCGCCGAAGCCTATGGTCAAGGCAGTGAGCAGGACCTGCTGGAACCGATGATAGACAAAATCAGCGAAAATTTACAGGAAACCGGAAAAGACAACGATGTCTTTAAAGATGCAAAACTCCTGGCAGACAGCGGATACCATGCAAATAAAAATATGGAGATGCTGGCAGAAAAAGAGATAGACGCGTATGTAGCCGATAACCAGTTCAGAAAACGGGATCCCAGGTTCAAAGATTACGGCAGATATAAGGATCGAACAAGAAAAGAACGGGCCAAACGAGAAGGCAGAAAGAACCTCTTTGTACCTGCTGATTTTACCTTTCCCGAAGATCTGAGTTACTGTATCTGTCCTGCCGGGAAACGGCTCTATAGAAGTGGTGGGAATATCTTTACCAAAGGCCATCATTCTGTCCGGTTCCAGGCACCCCAATCCGCCTGTGTTCCCTGCAAACTGAGGTCAAAATGTCTTCGCTATCCTGATCGCACCAAAACACGTCAGGTTGCCTATTTTACTGGGCGCATGGATAAAAAGAAGAAAACCAGTTGTGCAGAAAAGATGAAGCGAAAAATAGATTCAGCCGCTGGCAGGGCCATCTATTCCATGCGATTGGCAATAGGAGAACCACCTTTTGCCCATATCAGATCAACAATCGGTCTGAACAGGTTCACCCTGAGATCGAAAAAGAAGGTGAATATCCAGTGGAACCTTTTCTGCATTATCCATAACCTTAAAAAGGTGCATGCATATGGAATGGGTTTTGTGTAGATTGCTGGAAAATGGTTAGGAAAAGCTGGAAATTGGTGAGATAAATTGCTTTATTGAGGATGTTAGAGAAAAAAGTAATTTTACATCAGGATATTTTTTGAATTGTTTTGAAATTTGAATTTTTTTGAAAAGATATGTGGGAAAATTGCAGTTGCCTGGGCTGTTTTTCTACATGCTCGTTGGGCAAAATATTTTGAATTCGAAAGATTGTTCATTTTAATGAGGAGAATAATAAGCTTATGCGATTAAATGATCATATTTCTGATATACAGAGACCAACCCCCTCTGAAGCACAAACATTCTTGACCAATATACTTGATATTGTAACGAATTCAATGTCAGTCGATTTGAAAAAGCCGAATGGGGACTTGGACGATCCCTATTTAAGATTCTTTGAAGATTATTATGTTAAACCTAATAATAGCGGTCCATTAAGTCATGTTGAAATAAGTGTAAGGTTATCTCATATTGAAGCACAGATAATTGATTTTTTTTGTGACCGTCAAAGGCAAACTACGCCATTTTTGTTCATCGATTATGCTGGTAGAGGAAAAACAACGATCCTAAAATATCTTACTTATTACTTGTACCAAAAAGAAAGAGCAATACAAGACAAAATACTACCTGTTTACATATCATTAAGGACACATGAAGCACACATATCAGAATTTACTAAAACTAGTGCTGACCAGCGACAATTATAATTCCTTTTGACGACAATTAAATTTCCCGGAAAATTGTGATCTGATTATTCATATTTCTCAAAGGAGGAATATGGATGGTCACAGATATTCAGGTGAGGAAATTGAAGAAATACTTAAGTCAAGGGAAGACGTTGGAAGTAGCAGCGGCTAGAGCCGGCATGGATGAGAAAACCGGTCGCAAGTATAGAGATAATGGCAAATTGCCAAGTGAGATCAGTGCGGAGCGAGTGAGGGAGTGGCGAACTCGTAAAGATCCTTTTGAAGGTATATGGCCAGAGGTTTTACAATTTCTGGAAACTAATGAAGGTTTGGAAGCCAAAACTCTTTTTACCCATTTTCAAAGGATTTATCCCGGTTCTTTTGGAGATGGCCAGCTCCGCACGTTTCAACGTCGAGTAAAAACCTGGCGTTGTACAGAAGGTCCAGGACGTGAAGTTTATTTTCCCCAGGTGCATGTGCCTGCACGGTTGAGTCAGTCTGATTTTACAGATATGTCCCAATTACAGATCAGTATTGGTGGTCAGCCTTTTGATCACCTGATCTACCATTTTGTGCTGACATATTCGAACTGGGAGACAGGAACGATCTGTTTTTCCGAGAGTTTCGAAAGCCTGAGCGAAGGATTACAGAAGAGTCTATGGAAACTTGGCGGAGTTCCAGAACAACATCAAACAGACAGGTTGTCAGCTGCGGTGAATAAACCGGATAACCCGGAAGAGTTTACCCGTGGCTACCAGGGGCTTTTGGCCCATTACAAATTGCAAGGCCGTAAAATCAATTCGTCAAGCCCCCACGAAAATGGTGACATTGAGCAGCGCCATCATCGTTTCAAGAAAGCCGTAGATCAGGCCCTGATGCTGCGAGGTAACCGGGATTTTACTACACGCAAGGAATATGAGTTATTTCTACAGAAGCTGTTTGCACAACTCAACTGCAACCGCCAGGAGCGCTTTCAAGAAGAACAGTCGATGTTGCGTCCACTGCCTTCGGGTAAGCTCGACACATGTACTCGTTTTGAAGTTCGAGTTGGTCCCAGCAGTACGATCAGAGTAAAGCACAAGGTTTACTCGGTGAATAGTCGACTTATCAAAGAAACAGTCACAGTGCGGCTGTATGCAGAGTATCTGGAGATCTGGTACGGTCAGAAACATATTGAGAATATCCCCAGAATACGAGGCGGTAGCAAACATTATATCCAGTACCGCCATATAATTGACTGGCTGGTTCGAAAACCCGGTGCATTTGAGAACTACAGATACCGCAGTGATCTTTTTCCTACGAGCAGGTTCCGGGTTGCCTATGACTCTCTGCGCAAATTTCGTACCGTTACGGGAGCAGCAAAAGAATACTTATCTATTTTACAGCTTGCTGCCCAAGATAATGAGACAGCTGTAGATGATGCCCTTCGTCATCTGATTGACCATGAAAAGAACATTGATTTTGCCCAGGTAAAAACACTGCTTGTCTCTGGTAAACCGGTTGAACCGATTACCAATATTTCTGTCCAGACTGTTGCCCTCACAGGCTATGATCAACTCTTACAGGAGGGTTGCAGATGAGTTCAACCGATAATCGAATTATCCTGGATGCGTCTCTTAAAAAGCTTTATCTGTCAACTATCCGAGCCTGTTACCAGGAGGAGGCGGATTTGGCGAGAAAGGAATCACTAAGCTATGAATCATACCTTCAGGAACTGGTTGTGCGGGAGTGTGAAGAAAGACGCCATAAACGCATTACCAGATATTTGCGAGAATCCAGACTGCCCCTGGAAAAAAACTTAGCTTCGTTTGAAATGGATCGGCTTCCGGCCAAACTGAGCGGCTTTGTCAATAGTTTGCTGGAAGGTTCTTTTCTTGACAGGTGTGAAAACATACTAGCTTTTGGAAACCCAGGTAGTGGAAAAACCCATCTGCTCTGTGCCATTGCCCAGGAACTGATTAACAAGGATAGGCGTGTTTTCTTTTCTCCGTGCAGTCTGCTGGTGCAAAATCTGCTGGTGGCCAAAAAGGAGCTTGTTCTTCCAAGATTTCTGAAAAAACTTGCCAAGTATGATGCCATACTGATCGACGATATCGGCTATGTCCAGCAAAGCCGAGAAGAAATGGAAGTGCTCTTTACCCTTCTTGCGTATTGTTATGAACGGAACAGTATCATGCTAACCAGCAATTTACCATTTTCACAGTGGGAGAAGATATTTAAAGATCCAATGACTACGGCTGCAGCGATAGACCGGCTTGTGCATCATAGCGTAATACTGGAACTTAATCTTGATAGCTACAGACTGGAAAAAGCAAAACAAAGCCTTGAGGAAAATTAATAATCACAGAATAGGGGGCTCTGCCCCAACCCCCGAGGTTTAACGCATTGTGGCCATGAGGATGAAGAAAGAAAAGACCGGGCAAATCCTTATACCCGGTCTTCATCCTTACGGCACTCATCTCGGCGCTCGGGTCGCTCCTCAGCGTTGCCCTATCCTCCGGATGAGTACAAATAAGTTACATTTTAGATGAGGACACTGCAACAGAAACAGAAAAAGCAATGAAATATTATTGCGTATTATTATGTGGTTAAGGCCGGAATTATAATTGTCGCCAGCCGGGAATTATAATTGTCGTTGATTAAGTGCCTTACATGACTTTTTTAGGCAATTAGTTAAGGAACACTCATTCAAACCAATTTATAATTACTTTGTTAGTTCACCTGAAGACCCTCTGAATTTCATTAACGACTCCTATCACTCATCTTGGCAAGGTTTGTTGCCCCCAAAAAAAGTTCTAGAGATATCTGAAGACCCAAAATCATTCTTTGCAGACCTAATAGACAATTCTCCTATTGATCGCTTTCTTGAGTTTTATTTCGGTGTTTTGAGCTATTATTCACACAACTGTAGACCTATTGTGCTGCTTTTAGATGATGCTGACAATTTTAATATTGATATACAACGAGCAATTTTAGATTTTATAAAACATACAATATCTTTGGGGTTAAAATCATTGGTTGCCCTGCGTGTGAGTACTTGGCAAACACTGGAGTCTGATAGGCGTGATTATGAGCCTTATAAATCTCACAAAATCAACTGGTCACTTGAATCAATTAAAACCTTACTAGCTAAACGTTTAGGTAATGCTAAAACAGAACTTATCCTAAGGTCTGAAACAAAGCACATGCAGGCATCTCATCAGGAAGTAGTTAGTGCATTTATTGACTTGCTAGAAAACGAACATACCTCTGATTTTCTCGTAAAGACTTCAAATTACAATTTACACTCGTTAATGAGAAAAATATCCTTAATTCCAAATTCGTGGCATTTTAATGATAAAAGCTTGATCTCAGCTCTACTGCATTCATCTACTCCAACGGAGAAAAAAGGCGTACCACTTTGGACAACATTCAATTTGGTTTTAGGCAACTACAGAGGTACTTTTCAGAGCAATAATGATATAGCGAGATGTGGCCTAGTAAATTGTTTTTGTACTAGAGATCAAAAACATGAATTTTTCACATTTTTCATAAGAGCTCATCTATTAGTAAGGTTGAGAGATGCTTTTAATGAAGGAAGAAGCGTAAAAATTAAAGATATATTTAATGACTATAAATTGATTTTTTCTAACAGCCTAAACTACACAAATGTTTTCCATTGGACAATGTATCGACTCGTCCAGTCTGGTCTAATTATTACCAAGTCATGCAGAAGGTATCAATCCCCATTGGAGGTTAGTGAACACATTGAAAGTGACTCAGTTTATATCTCAGATACTGGTTTGTATTATCTAAACTGGTTAATCTCCCGGATAGATTATCTAAGCTTTATGAAAGATGATATTGATTGGCCTTTTGATATTGATATATCTTCTTTTGATTATGTTCGGGTCAATATGCATAGATCCAAGAAGCATAAACAAACATTTAGGGCTTTATTTGAATTGATGAAAATAGAATTAAGAATGTTAGAAGAAATTCAAAACAACCTTGATAGTCCTGGGGATAGTAAAATTGTAAAACTCTATATCTCTGACTATTCAGCTTTAAAGATATCTAAGGGAAGAAACACTGTACTATTTACTCAGTTAATGTTGGATGAATATATAGAATATCTAGGATGGTCATATTACAAAAATGTATATTTTGCTGAGATTGAAGAGGAAAAAAAGTTAATTGATGAACTTCTTGTAGATTACAAAAATGTTTATTCCGAATTTGTATTATGAAATCAATAATAACAAGAAATAGTGATAGAAGCTTATGTGAATCTATCATTAATGTATTCGGTAAACCTAAAAAATGTTTGTTTCTTATAAATAGCCATGGTTGGTATAAATGTGCCTTATTAGGTTTCAGGAATCATCCTTCTGGCGCAAGAGGTGTTTCCAAGAAAGCAAACATTTTTTTGTGTTTGTATGATAGAGAAATGTTGAGTTTCAAAAAACGTATGAAACTAAATATTTGTTTTTACCGCTTGATATCCCCTATTATTTTGTTGATTATAATCTTTGGTATGAAGGAAATTGTCAAAGCAATTTTTTGTTTAGGAAAATATCTTTTCTTTCAAAACTGAGGCTTTATTTGCTCTGAACATTTTTGGTAATTTGATTCCAATACTATTTGCCAAAATGTAAGTCGACAAGAAACATCAATACTAAAAGCCCAACCAGGCATTTCACTGGATTTCGCAAACAGCGCGAAACCAGTGAATTCCACGTTATGGAAATAAGGCCGTATGAAATAAAGTTATTAAAGTCATCGGCAATATGAATAAATAATTTTGAATATTTCTTGTGTGTTGTTGCGCTGCGGAGCAGGAAAAAGTAAATAAATTTGAAAGCTCACAGCGTAAAAAGTATTATGCGCTGAAGGCGTGAAAGAAAGAGCAGATTAAAAATAGTCAGGTTTAATTATCCTGGGCACCGATTGAAATCGGTGATAAAGAATAAATCAGGCATTGTAATAGTCAGCCTGAAAAAGCTGCTGCCAGCTGAGGCTGGTGTGCGATTTGTTCTTGAAATATCGGAGATATTACAAGATAAATGAGCATTTTTGTAAATCAGCGTCAAAGAGTCGGAGTTTACTGAACGTAATGCTAGCCATAACAAAGGTATGCACTCGACAATTTAAAGCGGCGCTTATTTTGCAAAAGGCGCAAAAACGCACCACTTTAAATCGCCGGTGATACCAACGCTCCAGCGGACAATTCAAAGCGGCACTTGTTTTGCAACGGATGTTCCCGGCTAAAAACTAGGTAATACCTTGATATCACAATAAATAGCAACAATTTGGCATGATTTATGTAGTCACTAATTATTTGATATCAATGTTGCTATATACAAATAATAATGATATATTAGTAGTCATGTATATCACTACCACTAAGTCAAAGGGCAAAAACAAGGTCTACAAAAGTGTTCTCCTGCGTGAATCATACAGGGAAGGCACAAGGGTGAAAAACCGCACTATCGCTAATCTCACTCATTGTAAGCCAAATGAAATCAAAGCGCTACAGCTGGCTATGAGGCACAAAAACGATCCAGATAAACTGGAAATGCTGCTTGGTAGCCACGTTGAAAACCGGCAAGGTAGAAGTGTCGGGGCTGTCTGGGTTCTCAATCGTTTGGCAGAGAATATAGGATTGACAAAAGTTCTGGGAAAATCAAATGAGGCTATGCTGAGCTTATGGATGGTTATGGCTCGCCTGATAGATCAGGGCTCCAGGTTGTCGGCGGTACGTCTGGCAAGAGAACATGGTATCAGTGAATTGCTTGGGCTCGTTGATTTTGATGAAGACGATCTTTATCATTGTCTGGATTGGCTTTGCGACAACCAAGCTGAGATTGAGAAAAAACTCTTCAAGCAAACCTATGGAGAACAGATACCTTCCTTATTCCTTTATGATGTCACTTCAAGTTATCTTGAGGGTCAATGTAACGAATTGGGTGATTGGGGTTACAATCGTGACAAAAAAAGAGGAAAGAAGCAGATAGTTATCGGTCTGCTTTGTGATGAGGATGGTATCCCCGTTTCCATACGGGTATTCAAAGGTAACACCTTAGACTTTCACACCATTGGTTGTCAAATTAAAAAAGTTGCTGAGGAATTTGGTTGCCAGCAAGTAACCATGGTTGGTGATCGAGGGATGATCAAATCGAGCCAGATTCAAGAACTGGGGAGGCCGGATTCAATTATATAACTGCTATCACCAAGGCTCAGATTAAGGCTATGTTGAAGAAAAAGGTGATCCAACTCGGTCTATTTGATAAAGAGATATGTGAAGTTGAAGACAAAGGCGTACGCTACATTTTGCGTCGCAACCCTATCCGTGCAGAAGAGTTGGCCAGATCCCGCCGGGAGAGAATTGAGAAAGTAATACAATTTTCCCGGAAACAAAATCAATATCTTGCGGATCATCCAAGAGCAAACCAGCATGTTGCTATAAAGAAGGTGTGGGAACTTGAGAGTCGTTTGAAAGTGATTGATTTTCTCCACACCACTGCAAAAGATCGCCATATAACCGTTGAGGAGTATGAGGATTATCTTGCTGAAATAGCAGAATTGGATGGGTGTTATGTGCTGAAAACCGACCTTGCTGCCGGTGTTGCACCAAAAGAGATTGTTCATGATAGGTATAAAGATCTGACGCAAGTAGAGACAGCTTTCAGGACAATGAAAACCGGCTACCTGGAAATGAGGCCTATATATGTCCGCAAAGAAAGCAGAACCAGAGGTCATGCTTTTGTCGTGATGCTTGCCTATAGGCTCTACTTAAAACTAAAGAAAGCCTGGCGCGATTTTGATATTACTGTTGAAGAAGGTCTCAAGCAATTATCGACCCATTGTGCTATAGAAAATGTTATTAACGGTGAGATTTCTTTTCTTTCTATTCCAGCGCCACGCCGGAACATTCATCAACTTTATAGTGCGTTGGGCATTGTTCCACCAACCACGCTACCAAAACAAATGGTAAATGTAGTCACTAGACGAAAATTGCAGAGCAGGAGAAAATAATATTGATTTCAATATGTTACCCTGACTGATAAGCTCATTCTAATATGGGAACATCCGTTGCAAAAAGCGCAAAAACGTGCCACTTTGAATTGCCGCTGAGCAAGGCGTTAGCGGAATAAGGAGCATGAAGTGAGTACATGGCGTGACGACATAATTAAAGCACTTGAAACAATTGGTGGCGTTGCTCCTTTGTCTGAAATTTATGCAGCTGTGAAAAAGATTCGACCGGAACCGCATCCACAGAGTATAAAAGCAATTATTCGAGGTACCATTGAAGATTCTTCTTCTGATTCAGAGAAATTCAAAGGTAATGATATTTTCTTTTCAGCAAAAGGCCTTGGAAATGGAGTCTGGGGGTTGCGCTCACTTATTAATAGCACCCCAAAGCCAACGGATATCGAATTACCCGAAGGTAATGATTCGCCAGAAAAAATGAAACAAGAAACATATCGTATTCTTCGAGACACAAATTTGGCTCGTCAAATAAAATTATTGCACAAGAATAAATGCCAACTATGTGGTGAATATATTGAAATAAATAATGAACAAAGCTATTCAGAAGCACATCATATTATGCCTTTAGGTAAACCACACAATGGGCCTGATGTTGCTGGGAATATAATCGTTCTATGCCCAAACCACCATGTTATGCTCGACTACGGGGTTATTGAATTAAATGCTAATAAAATAAAAACAGTTCCAGGGCATATTATTGAGGATAAGTATGTTGAATATCACAATCATAAAATCTGGCAAAAAGCCGCTAACAAATAGTTATGGAAATAAGGCTGTATGAAGTAAATAGATAAAAGTCATCGGCATTCATGAATAAATAGTTTGAATAATTTTTTGTGGGTTGTTGCGCTGCGGTGCAGGAAAAAGTAAATAAATCTGAAAGCTCACAGCGTAAAAAGTATTATGCGCTGAAAGCGTGAAAGAAAACGCAGGCTAAAAATAGTCAGGTTTAATAATTTTTGGCACCGATTGAAATCGGTGAAAAAGAATAAATCAGGCCTTGTAATAATCAGCCTGAAAAAGTTGCTGCCAGCTGATGCTGGTGTACGAGTTGTTCTTGAAATATCGGAGATATTACAAGATAAATGAGCATTTTTGTAAATCAGCTTCAAAGAGTTGTTGTTTACTGAAAGTAATGCCAGCCATAACAAAGGTATGCACCCGACAATTTAAAGCGGCGCTTATTTTGCAAAAAGCGCAAAAACGCACCACTTTAAATCGCCGGTGATACCAACGTTATACAGAAGGCAACAATCAAATGAGGACTTGCAAATGAAAAACATTATGTTACTTACAGCATCAATCATATTGGGTATTTCAGGTCATGCCAATGCAAATAAAGCAACTGCAAATGCTGAGCCACAGAAGCTGCAACAAACTGTTTATTATGGTGGTGACATCATCACGATGGAAGGTAAATCGCCACAATATGTTGAAGCAGTTGTCCAAAGAGAGGGCAAAATTGTATTTACCGGAAGCAAAGCTGCAGCTTTAGAGCAGTTTAAAGGAAAAGCAGAAGAGGTGAACCTTAAAGGCAAGACGATGCTTCCAGCATTTCTGGATGGACACAGCCATATGTATAACGTTGGTTTCACTGCAATGGCGGCAAACATTCTTCCACCGCCAGATGGACCAGGGAATAATTTCGACAGTATAGTAAAGACCCTGAAGGAGTACAAAGAGACATCCGATGGAAAATATACACTAGAGAAGCTGGGATGGATCATCGGAAACGGATATGACGATTCACAACTGGCGGAAAAAGACCATCCAACCGCTAATGTGTTAGACAAGGTCAGTAAAGAGATACCTGTGCTGATTATACATCAATCAGGCCATTTGGCTTCCATTAACACAAAAGGGCTGGAATTGATTGGATATAACACCCAAACAAAAGACCCCAAAGGCGGTGCCATACGCAGGGATAAAAGCGGGAAGCCGACCGGTGTTTTAGAGGAAGCAGCATTCTTTAAAGTACTGCTTCCAATACTGGGCAAAGTGGATGATGAAATGTCATCAAAAATGATTGAAAAAGGGCAGGAAGAATATGCCAAAAACGGATACTTAACTGCAATGTCTGGAAGGACAACCAAAGAACAACTGACCGCTTTAAAAATTGCGGCAAAGAATAACGAGTTTTATCTTGATGTGGTTTCTTATCCCGATATCACACTCGGAACAGATTTTATCGACGGTAACGACTACAGTCCTTCACACGAATATAAAAACAGATTCAGGATCGGTGGGGTAAAACTGACGCTGGATGGTTCTCCACAGGGTAAAACAGCCTGGCTGACTCAACCTTATTTAGTGCCTCCTAGTGGTCAGAAAAAAGGCTATAAAGGGTATCCGATCATGGATGACGACAAAGCAATCGAATATGCAAAAACGGCTTTTAAGCATCATTGGCAACTACATTGTCACACCAACGGAGATGCCGCGATAGACCAATACATTAAAGCGGTGGATGCAGCCGAAAAAGAGTTCGGTTACCCCGACCACAGAACCGTTCTTATACATGGACAAACTTTGAGAAAAGACCAGATACCCGACCTGGTTCGTTTGAAAATATATCCATCCCTTTTCCCAATGCATACGTTTTATTGGGGAGATTGGCATGTGGAATCCGTATTGGGAGAACCCCGAGCAAGCTACATTTCGCCGACAAGAGATGTTATAGATGCAGGATTGACCATCACTACCCATCATGATGCACCAGTGACATTTCCAAACTCTATGAGAGTACTGGATGCTGCCGTAAATAGAGTTACCCGTAGTGGAAAGATATTAGGTCCAAAACAAAGACTCACGGCTTATGAAGCGTTAAAAACCTTTACGGAATGGGCAGCATTTCAATACTTTGAAGAAAATTCAAAAGGGACAATCACCAAAGGGAAACTGGCAGATTTTGTGATTCTGGACAAAAACCCTCTTAAAATAGAGCCAATGAAAATACATGACATTAAGATCATTGAATCTATTAAAGAAGGAAAAACAGTCTATCCAAAGGCTCAATAAAGGGATTGTATAACAAAATGAGGAAAGAAATATGAGAAACAGTATTTTGTTTATTACCTTGTCCATGCTTAGCATGTTTCAAATCAAGGCATTAGCCGATGGCAACAGCGCCCAGGATATTGCCAAGAAACTGGCCAACCCGGTGGCCGCCATGTACTCCCTGCCCATTCAGATGAACTACACCAGGGGCTACGGCGCCGATGATGAGGGCGATCAGTACCTAACTAATATCCAACCCGTTCTCCCTTTCTCCCTCAACGATGACTGGAACCTCATCAGCCGTACCATCCTACCTGCGATCAGACGCAATGATATCCCCTCTGGCAATGGTGTACAGTGGGGCATCGGTGACGTGGTGCAGAGCGCCTTCTTCTCACCGAGTAAGGTTGAAGCTGGCGACTGGATATGGGGGGTTGGTCCCGTACTATTGCTTCCTACCGGAACCAATAACCTATCTGCAGAGAAGTGGGGCTTGGGGCCTACTGGTGTGGCACTAAAGCAGAGTGGACCCTGGACCGTTGGCGCCCTTGCCAACCATATCTGGGATGTGGGCGGCAGTGACAAAGTCGTTGATGATATCTCAGCTACATTCTTGCAGCCCTTTTTATCCTATTCCACAAAGGGCGGTCTAACCTATACCGCACTAACCGAGTCAACCTATGATTGGGAAAACCACCAATGGACCGTTCCAATCATACTGGTGGCAAACCAGCTGACCAAAATTGGCGACCAGATGCTGACCTTTGGTGCCGGAGTAAGCTATACAGCAGAAGCCTCGGAGGCGGCTCAGGAAGGCTTTGGATTTAGATTGGTATTTACCATGTTATGGCCCAGGTGAGGTAAACAGCGGTACCCAGTCATAAAATGACATAGAGATCATTGAATCCATTAAGGAAGGAAAAACAGTCTATCCCAAGGCTCAATAAAGGGATTGTATAACAAAAGCATCCAGCGGACGCGCAAACGGAGCGCACCGCTGATGCTAGACGTTCAAGCTGTAGAAAAAGTCAACAAAACAAATTAACTACTGAATAATACGTGTAAAAATGTTATACTGCTGTCGCAAATTGATCGAAATACCCCTTACCTTCGATAAATGGAGCTGCAATGGCACGGTATAAACCTTATTCCTATGCTCAGGGCAAGTTCATTCCCATCCATTTTGCAAATCAGATCCTTCCCGGCACATTTGAATATACGCTGAATTATCTCATTGATCATGAACTTGATCTTTCCATCTTTAATGATCGCTATCACAATGATGATTCCGGTGCCCCGGCCTATGATCCGAAGATTCTGCTTAAAATCATTCTCTTTGCCTATTCCAGAGGGATTGTGAGCAGCCGTAAAATAGAGAGAGCCTGTCGTGAGAATGTAATCTTTATGGCACTGTCTGCCGACAGTCGTCCCCATTTCACCACAATTGCAGATTTTATTTCCAGCATGGACAAGGAAATAGTCTCACTGTTTCTTGAAGTACTTCTGGTTTGCGATGAACAGAAATTGATCGGCAGAGAGATGTTTGCCATTGACGGCTGCAAAATGCCCAGCAACGCCTCTGTTACCTGGAGCGGAACCAGGGCTGATTTTCAGAAAAAAGTAACGAAGATGGAAACAGCTATAGCAAATATGGTCAACCACCATCATATGAATGACCAGGAAAAGAGTGATGAAAATATCAAAGAGAAAAAAGAAAAATATGTAAAATCCCTGCGTAAAAATATAAAGAAGGTACGGAAATGGCTGGATAATAATGATGATCGGAGAGGAAAAGGCAAAAGACCTGTCAAATCCAATATTACCGACAATGAATCCGCCAAGATGAAGACCTCAAAAGGTGTTATCCAGGGCTATAACGGTGTTACCGCCGTGGACAGTAAAACCCAGGTGATAGTAGCCGCCGAAGCCTATGGTCAAGGCAGTGAGCAGGACCTGCTGGAACCGATGATAGACAAAATCAGCGAAAATTTACAGGAAACCGGAAAAGACAACGATGTCTTTAAAGATGCAAAACTCCTGGCAGACAGCGGATACCATGCAAATAAAAATATGGAGATGCTGGCAGAAAAAGAGATAGACGCGTATGTAGCCGATAACCAGTTCAGAAAACGGGATCCCAGGTTCAAAGATTACGGCAGATATAAGGATCGAACAAGAAAAGAACGGGCCAAACGAGAAGGCAGAAAGAACCTCTTTGTACCTGCTGATTTTACCTTTCCCGAAGATCTGAGTTACTGTATCTGTCCTGCCGGGAAACGGCTCTATAGAAGTGGTGGGAATATCTTTACCAAAGGCCATCATTCTGTCCGGTTCCAGGCACCCCAATCCGCCTGTGTTCCCTGCAAACTGAGGTCAAAATGTCTTCGCTATCCTGATCGCACCAAAACACGTCAGGTTGCCTATTTTACTGGGCGCATGGATAAAAAGAAGAAAACCAGTTGTGCAGAAAAGATGAAGCGAAAAATAGATTCAGCCGCTGGCAGGGCCATCTATTCCATGCGATTGGCAATAGGAGAACCACCTTTTGCCCATATCAGATCAACAATCGGTCTGAACAGGTTCACCCTGAGATCGAAAAAGAAGGTGAATATCCAGTGGAACCTTTTCTGCATTATCCATAACCTTAAAAAGGTGCATGCATATGGAATGGGTTTTGTGTAGATTGCTGGAAAATGGTTAGGAAAAGCTGGAAATTGGTGAGATAAATTGCTTTATTGAGGATGTTAGAGAAAAAAGTAATTTTACATCAGGATATTTTTTGAATTGTTTTGAAATTTGAATTTTTTTGAAAAGATATGTGGGAAAATTGCAGTTGCCTGGGCTGTTTTTCTACATGCTCGTTCAAGCTGTAGAAAAAGTAATTTCAAGGTAGTGTCAAATATTTTTCGCAGATTTTATGCTGGTGATCAGGAGCTGTGTCGGCTGAAAAGGAGAGAAACAGGATTGTGATGTTGAAATGGTTTAAAAATACGCTGAATATTTTATTCCTTCTGCTTTTTCTGTTCGTATTTTCAGGCCTGGCCTCAGGGGAAAGTGCAAAGAAAACGCCTGTGGTACAGCCTGATCAAGCCATGGTAAAGGAGCAGACGGGAACACGGGCGCTTCGTTCAATTCTCGAGCTGGAAGACAGTATAAAAAAACGGATAAAGGCCCGCGAAAAACAACTGTCTCGTGAAAAGTCTGAAAATGAAAAACAGCGAATCGAGGATGAAATCAAGGCCCTGCAGAAAAACCTGGCGGAGGCAACGGCGGATTTTGAACGGCTGGCAACCGGGGTTGATCCGGCATCATTCAGTGAAAAAAGAAAAGATACCTTCTCCTGGCAGGAGGAGTTGGTTTCTCTTCTCAGGCCGGCAATCAGGGAGTTGAAAAACCTGACAATCAATGCCAGGGAAAAGACGGCACTGCAGGCCGATATTATCCACTATGAGGAAATGCAGCCTATCGCGCAAAGTGCTCTCAGCAATTTGCAGAAACGTATCAAAGAAGCTGATGATCCTGAGCTGAGAAAAAACCTGGAAAAACTCCTCCCAGACTGGAAGAACATCAATGAGCAACTCAACTCCAAGCTCGAGGTCCTGCAACTCAAACTGAAAAACATTGAAGAAAGAGACAGGCCTTTTATTGATACCCTTGGTGATTCCATCAGTCATTTTTTTAAAAACAGGGGCTTGTATCTCGGGCTGGCCCTTGGTGTTTTTGTTCTGACGCTGCTCTGCTTTTCCCTGGTGAGAAAACTGGTGCAGAAATATGTACCCGCTTTTCACAGTGACAACCGGTCGCTCGTTGTGCGTGTGTCTGAAATACTTTTTCGCCTGCTGGGAATTCTCATCGCCTCATTGACTCTTTTTGTTGTTTTCTACATGGTTGAGGACTGGACGCTGCTCAGCCTTCTTGTCATTTTCTTTCTCGCCGTCCTCTGGACTTTTCGGGTTATGGTTCCCCAGTTTTGGAAGCAGGGGGAGCTTCTTCTCAATGTCGGCTCTGTTCGGGAAGGCGAGCGGCTTATGCTGCATGGGGTTCCCTGGCTGGTGAAAAAGATCAATATGTACACCGATCTTGAAAACCCTGATCTGAATATTAAACTTCGCCTGCCCATAGGTAAACTGATAGGCCAGGTCTCCCGCGGGTTTTACCCTGAAGAACCCTGGTTTCCCTGCAGGAAGAATGACTGGGTGATTTTATCCGACGGCAGTTTCGGGAAGGTTATCAGTCTTTCCCATGAAATTGTTGTTCTTCTTGAAAGAGGAGGCTCAAGAAAAACCTACAGGACGTCGGATTTTCTTGGTCTTGTACCCAGGAATCTTTCAACCAATTTCAGGATAAAGGAGATTTTTGGGCTGGATTATGCACATCAACAGCTTGTTACCAGGAATATTCCTGAAATTCTGCATAATTATATCAAGGAACAGTTCGAACGGGACGGTTTCGCGGAGCAGCTTCTTGACCTGCAGGTCAACTTCAACCAGGCGGGGACTTCATCCCTTGATCTCATAATTATTGCCGATTTCAAGGGGAACGCGGCCCCTCTCCATAACAGGATAAGGCGGACTCTTCAGCGCTATTGTGTTGATGCCTGTTCAGCAAACGGCTGGAATATTCCTTTCCCGCAATTGACTGTCCATGGAGTCAGAGAGCGGGATTGATCAATCCTCTTTCAGCCATTCCCTCAGCTCGCCGTTTTGCCGGATCATGTGGTAGCGGATAAATTCATTGAGACAGAGCATGGCCCGGTTTGCGGTCAGAAAGGTGGGGACCCCGCCCTGGTCCAGAACCTGGCCGAGTTTGTTGTAGACCGCATCGGCTCCGGGTGAAACACAAACGGAGACTGCTACCGGTTTTTTATGTTTATGGACCAGTTCGACAATGCGGGCAGCCACATTTTTCGCATTTGCGGCGATTTCGCTGTCGGTTGTATGGATTACTGCAGAGTGGGGGACAATTGAAACCATCAGCGCGTCCACTTCTTCATCGGCCAGGATGGTGTCTATACATTTTTCATACATGGCGTCATCGGCCATGGGGGTCAGGTCGAGCAGTGGTTCCACGGTCACGAAGGGAGGCAGGATTTTTCGAAGCTTCTCTTCTGTCTTTTTACAGAATTCAGCAACCTGCAGGCTTCTGAGATTGTCAGCGCCGTATGTTTTTTCATAGCCGGCGTTGGCGATGATAGCCACCCGGTTCCCGCGTACTTCAAAACCGTTCAGCAGGGCAAATGTTTTTATGAACTCGGTATGGTCGATCATGGTGTCGGCCACCACCAATCCAGCCTGTTTCATGGCCGCCTTGGCCACCACATATTCCCCGGCAATGGATGCCGTATGGGATTCGGTGGCCATTCGACCTGCCTGTGTTCTTCCCGCCTTATAGACGATGACCGGTTTCGGACATTTACAACCGCTCTTGAAAAACCGGGCTCCTGCGCCCGGCTTGAACCCTTCAATATAACAGCCGATAACATCCACGTTCGAATCAAGCCCCAGGTAGTCGATGAGATCAGACGGGTCAACATCGAGCTGGTTGCCGTAACTGACAATGACCCTGGGGAAATGGCATGGCGGAGATTATGGATTTCGGTCAGCCCCAGTGCCCCGCTCTGGCTCAGTACCGCTACACTTCTGTTGGTGCCCGTATTTTCACTGAATTTGTTTTCCGGGATAAAAAAGGTGTTGATATCGGGACTGTTTACGCTGCCGTTATAGATTATTCCGAGACAATTGGGGCCCATAAGACGGATGTTCTTTTCCCGGGCCAGGGTGAGGAGCTGGTCTTCCAGTTCGAGATTTTGCCCGGATTCGCTGAATCCTCCGGGAATGAGGATGGCGGCCTTGAGGTTTTGTCCGGCAAGATCCTCCAGGACCGCAAGCGTGTGAGCCGCCGGGACCGCAATCACGGCCAGGTCGATGTTGGCCTTGATCTCTGCGGCAGACCGGTACATGGTGGTCTTCATGCCATCGACAGTTAATTCTCCGCCTTTGGGATTGATACAGAAGACATTCTTCCTCCCTGATCGTAAAAGGTTCGAGGCGATGATATTTCCAGGACTGTTTGTATTGGTGCTGCTTACCCCGGCTATGGCAATACTGTCCGGATGGAAAAAGGGGCTGAGGGTTGCTGAGGGTTTTGATTGTGTGCGCATGCCGCTTCCCGGTTTTCTGGGCGCAAAAGTGGCGTAGCCGTCAAGGGCAATGAATTTACCGTACGGGTCGAAAATAAAGGGGTTGACCTCGAACTCCTTGAGCACAAACTCACTGGAGCCGTGGAAAAAATTGGAAAAAGAGGTGGCAAGCCGGCTGAAGCCGAGTCCGGCCGAGATGATTTTCCCCACATAATCATCTTTCCCCTCTTCAATATATTTTTCATGGATCCGGGATGAGGTGAAGAGTGCTTCAGACCATTGTCGGTCGATGGGAGCCAGCACCAGGTTTGGAGATGAAAAATTTCTGGCAAAATGCTCGGCGTCGCTGCCGCCCTTGGTAAAAGATAAAACGGGACCGAAGGCCTCACTTTCCCGGAAGCTGAGCATGATTTCGTTGCCGAGCTCCTTGGAGTAGTCGATATATTCCACCAGCAGAATGCCCTCCAGCCTGTGCCCTCCAGCCTCAAGGTCAGTTTTCATCCGATTGAAATTAAATTTGAGAAAATCCAGATCCTTATGGACAATTTTTACCGCTCCTGCTTTCTGTTTGTGGGCGATATTGCCGGCAGCACCTTTTAAGACAATGCGGTCGGAAGAATAACAGGAGAGTATTTCCGGGGTGATTTCGCTTTCATTTCTGATCAGTCGATAGACCGGAGTGTTTGCTCCTGTTATTTTCAGGATCTGATAGACTTCATGCTCGTACAGCATGTTTCTTTCCCCGGCATGGGCTGAAGAAAGGATCCGGTCTACGGCTTCAGTCATTTTTCTGTCCAGCTGAACCGATTGGTTTTGATTTCCCATTCTCTTCTCTTTCATGTCATTGCAGGCTTCGCCCCGCATCAAAGGCCGTCAGGTTCAATTCCTTGAACCTGGGCGGAACACTGTTTTCTATTACCATCTTCCATTGTTCAACCGGAAGGTCAAGGAAATTTGAGGCCATTCCAAGGAGCAGGGTGTTGACCAGTTTTGGATTGCCGAGTTCCATGGCCTGCGGCAGGGCATCAGTGATGATCGGTTTATCGGTTCTTTCCCTGAGGATTTGTTCAATATTCTCAGGATAGGCGGCAAGACCAGTGGAAACAATCGGTGGTACGATCTGCTGCCTGCTGGAAATCACTTTTCCCTCCGGCTTGAGGTAGGAAATCCATCGCAGGGTTTCTGCAAGTTCAAAAGAGAGCAGGATATCGGCACTGCCCTCCATGATGGTTGGCGAAGCAATTTTCCTGCCGTATCTGACATGGCTGGTGACCACTCCACCACGCTGGGACATGCCGTGAATTTCACTTTTTTTAGCGTCAAGACCACAACTGACCGCGACATAAGAGAGGATTTCACTTGCCAGGATGACTCCCTGTCCTCCACAACCGACGATGAGGATATTTTTGATTTGTGCAGTGCTGGAATTCATTGTTCCGGATTCTCCATAAAATGTTTATTTTTCCTGTATTGCGCCTGGTTTGCAGACCTGTTCACAGAGTGAGCAGCCGGTGCAGAGGGTGGGGTCAATGACGGATTGTTTCAGGGCCGTTTTCCCGTTTTTCCTGCCTCCTGTGATTTCATCCCCGAGGGAGATGGCGGGGCAGCCGAGTTTCTGGCACATCCCGCAACCGATACAGTTTTTCCCGTTTACTTCAAAGATTTTTTCCGGTGCACCCCGCATGATCTGGATACAGGGTCTTTTGGTTATCAATACGGATGGTCCATCCAGTGAAGCCTCTTCCTTCATGGCCGCCAGGGTTTCTTCAAGGTCGTAGGGATCGATGATTCTCACTCGTTTTACCCCGAGAGCTGTGACAAGTTTTTCCATATCAATGGCGGTGGTCTGCTCTTCCTGCAGGGTCTTGCCTGTTCCCGGGTTCTGCTGGGCTCCGGTCATCGCCGTTATCCTGTTATCCAGGATAATCACTTTAACGTTACTGTTATTGTACACCACATTGGTCAGGCTGTTGATGCCCGTATGAAAAAAGGTGGAATCGCCGATTACGGCAAAGACAGGACGTTTATCCCCTTTGATATCTTTTTCCATGGCCTTGGCTGTGCCGTGGGCCATGCTGATGGAGGCTCCCATGCAGACGCAGGTTTCAATGGCCTGCAGAGGCGGCAGAACGCCCAGGGTGTAGCAGCCGATATCTCCGTGGACAATACCTTTCAATTTTTTTATGGCGTAAAATACCCCCCTGTGGCTGCATCCTGCGCACATCAGTGGAGGACGGGGCATATTGGCCTCGGGGGGTGGTGGCGTTACTGGCGGAACCGCTGTTTCAAGGACACCCGCCCTGGCAAAACCCGTGGCAACCCTGTCCGTTGACAGCTCATCTGTTGTGGGAAAAAATTCCTTTCCCTTAACATCCAGACCAAGCATACGGACCTGCTCTTCCAGGTAGGGCTCAAGTTCTTCCACCACAATCAGGGTCGTGACTTCGTCTGCGAAGGATCTGATTTTTCCCACAGGCAGGGGAAAGGTCATGCCGAGTTTCAAAATGGAGGCGCTGGGCATGGTTTCTTTCACATACTGATAGGAAATGCCCGAGGTGATTATACCGATTTTTCTTTCGTTATATTCGATTCGGTTGAAGCTGGTTGTTTCGGAAATCGCCTGCAGTTTTTCCACCCGGTCAAGAAGTCGAGGCTGGCGCAGTTTGGCATGGCCGGGCAGCATGACGAATTTTTTCAGATCCCTTTCAAAACCTTTGGGGGTTGTGGAATTTCTCAGGGACGGATCGGGGGTGGAAACAACGCCTTTAGAATGGGATATCCGTGTCGTCAGTCTTACCATTGCCGGAGTGTCAAATGTTTCCGAGAGTTCAAAGGCTTCTTTAACCATCTCGCGTGCTTCCTGGCTGTCGCTGGGCTCGAGCATAGGGATTTGGGCAAACTTTGCGTAGAACCTGTTGTCCTGCTCATTCTGAGAACTGTGCATACCGGGGTCGTCGGCGCAGGCCACCACGAATCCGCCCTTAATTCCCGTATAGGCCAGAGTCATTAACGGGTCGGCCGCCACGTTCAGTCCCACATGTTTCATGGTAGTGAGAACCCGTACTCCTGTCATGGATGCGCCGATTGCCACCTCCATTGCCACCTTTTCGTTGGGAGCCCATTCCGAATAAACCCCCTCGTATTTTGCCAGATTCTGGAGAATTTCGGTGGAGGGTGTACCCGGATAGGCACTGGCAACGCGTACATCACTTTCGTAGGCTCCCAGGGCTACAGCCTCGTTACCCGTTAATATTTTTTTCATGGTCTGTCCCTTGTTGTTTCTTATGATTAAAACCGTTCCAGAGCTGCCCGGAATCCGGGCATGGAGCCGGTAATTGTCCTGTCATCTACGCAGAAGGCGATTCGGAAAAATCCGGGGCAGTTAAATGCCCTGCCGGGTACGACTATTATTTTTTCTTCCTGCAGGGCTTCCACAAAGAGCGTGTCATTGCCACCCGGACATTTGGGGAAGAGATAGAAGGCTCCCGGTGGGGTGATAAACTCATATCCGGCTGCTGCCAGGCCGTCGCAGAGAAGTTTCCGTTTCCGGGCATACTCTTCAATATTTACCCTGGCATGAATGGCGGCGGGCAAGGCTCGCTGCATCAGGGCAGGGGCATTGACAAAGCCAAGGGTTCTGTTGGTCAGGGCCATGCCGGTCAATACTTCCTGGTGTTCCGATAACTCCGGGCTGACTGAAATGTAGCCGATTCTTTCACCGGGAATAGAAAGGTCTTTGGAAAAAGATGTTATGACGATGGACTCCGCATAACCAGCAAAAATAGAAGGCACTGTCACGCCTTCATAAACAATTCTCCGGTAGGGCTCATCTGATACAAGGTAGATGGTGTGACCCAGTTCCCTGCTCTTTTTCCTGAGAAGCTCTCCCAGTGCGTCAAGACTTTTTCCCGAATAGATCTGACCTGTGGGGTTATTTGGAGAGTTGATGAGGAGTATTTTTGTCTTTTCTCCGATTGCCTCCTCAACGGCTGAAAGATTGAGGGTAAAATCCGGATTGGTTTTGACGGTGATGAGGCGCCCGTTGCTGTTAGCTGCATAAAACCCATATTCAACAAAATAGGGAGTGGGGACGATCACCTCATCCCCGGGATTGAGCAGGGTCTTAAAGGTGACGTTCAAGGCTCCTGCAGCGCCACAGGTCATGATGATATTGTCTGGCGGCATATTTTTAATGCCATGTTGTTCTGCGACGAAGTCTGCTACAGCCTTGCGGGTGGAAGCGTATCCGGTATTGGGCATATATCCGTGGATTTCCGGTTCAGTTGAGCCGGCGGCGGTAACAAGAGCCTGCAGAAATTCCGGTGGCGGTTCCAGGTTTGGGTTGCCGAGGCTGAGGTCAAAAACCTTGTCGGGTCCGTGTATTTTTTTCAGTTCCGCTCCTTTTTCAAACATCTGCCGTATCAGGGATGATCCGGCCAGAGCTTCCTTTATATGATTTGCAATCGTCATAGTATCTCCTGAAATTTTTTTGATGAGCAATAATTAGTGTAAAACCTTGTCTCTGTCAAATATAAAATACGTAAAATCAACTATTTAAATATATTTAACATCCCTTGGCTGGTTTATGAAAAACAAGTTGGTACTATTAAATAAAAATAAAAATATATTTTGAAAGATTTTGAATTCATGGATATCCTGTACCTGGTAACCGGATTTTTTGATTGCTTCAAGTTGGTGCTTTGCCGTGGGCCAGAGGAGGAGAAATGGCAAATACAGGTGTTGGAGATATAGAAAATTTTGAGAGCAAGATTCGTTTCGCCCTGATGGTGGTTCCCCAGGAAAAGCTGATAGCGGCAGCGCGGGAGAACTATGGTCAGGGTCTTACTTCGGTGACACTGGAGTCGTGGAAATCCGGGAAAAACAGGCCGAGCAAAGGCAAGCTTGATCTGGTGGCAAAGGTGTTGCGACTGGAGCGGGCTGATTTTTATCTCGATTTTGAAATGTTTGCCGATCTGCTTGCCCGTAAAAACAGTCTGTCGCCAAAATACAGGGAGATTTATAAGAAACGGGTCAGGGATCAGCTGGTGGGCAGCCTGAAACTTGATGCTTTCGCGCGGTTCGGCACAACCCAGCTTGACAGGTTGTTTCTAAAAATCCGGGGAATGTATGTTATGTACAATTATTCCATCAGCAATATCCCCCGGGTGCATATTGCCCTCTGTCATATTAAAACCCTGCGGGCACCGTTCATTGGTCTTACGGTCACCAGTCTGCGGGGTGGCAATTATAATCATTATACCGGGACCCTGTTCGCGGTGCGTTCCAATCTCCATATCATTATGGAAACGGAGTATGACAGCCATGACGAGGTGGTGATGATCTCCACAAATAACCCCGTTGATACGGCACGGGAAGTTCATTTTCTCAATGGTGTGATTCTGGCCGGTTCGGAAGACTTTGTTTCACATCCGTCGGCGGCCAGGGTGTTTTTGGAAAAACTGCCCGGACGGTATACCAGGGAGAGTGCCTTGAAAATGCTCAAAAAAATAGATACCGAAAATATTCCGAGTGAGTATCGGCGGTTGATTACCAATGACTTAAGCCGGGAGAAGGAGGAATATGTATTGCGGGCAGAACAGTTGAGCGCTGCTTACATGGAGACCCTGAAAAGCGTTTCACCGGTGCCGAAATAAAAAAGTCCATTTCAGGAAAGGAACGGCAGGAAAAGCTGCCGTTCCCTGTTAACAACTTGAGGCCGATTATTATTTTTTAATAACCATCGCCATACCCATACCGCCGCCGATACACATGGAAATCAGGCCGGTAGAGTAATCTTTACGCTGCATGTGATAGATACCGGTTACCATCTGGCGCGCCCCGGTGCAGCCGATGGGATGGCCCAGGGAGATACCGCTGCCCAGTTCATTTGGCTTGTTATTTGCTATACCCAGTTCACGCATGCAGCCGATTGCCTGGGCGGCAAATGCCTCGTTCAGTTCTATCATTTCAATATCATCTATGGTCAGGTTGCAGTTCTGCAGCACCTTTCTGATAGCAGGAACAGGACCGAGCCCCATGTAGGCCGGGTCGAGGCCACCGGCTGCAAAGCCGGTAATGGAGACAAGCGGCGTAAGACCGAGGCTTTCCGCTTTTTCCCGACTCATGAGGAGTACAGCGGCGGCGCCGTCGTTGATCCCCGAAGCGTTGCCCGCAGTAACCGAACCGTTTTTGGCAAAGACAGGCCTGAGTCTGGCCATCTTTTCCATATCGGTGTCCATGGGTCGCTCATCACTGTTGACAATAATATCACCCTTGCGGTGCTTGATGAGGACATCGACAATCTCATCGCTGAATGTTCCGTCCTGTACAGCGGCAAAAGCGCGATTGTGGCTGAGAACAGCCAGCTCATCCTGCTCTTCCCGGCTGATATCATATTTGGCGACAATGTTCTCGGCGGTGACTCCCATGTGGTAGCCATAGAAAATTTCGTACAGACCATCGTAGACCATCAGGTCGCGGACCTCTCCGCTGCCTGTGAGTTCCATCCTGTGTCCCCAGCGTGCTTTGGGAAGAGCCATGGGGGCGTTGCTCATGGATTCCTGTCCACCCGCGACCACGATCTCCGCTTCGCCGGTCATGATTGATGCAGCTCCCAGAGCAATGGCTTTGAGTCCTGAACCGCAGATTTTATTGATGGTAAACGCCGGGGTTTCCTTGGGATAACCGGCCCTGATCATCGCCTGCCTTGCCGGATTCTGGCCCTGGCCTGCCTGGAGGACGTTTCCCATTACCACTTCGTCAATAACTATTGGGGTGAGTGATTCGTCCCAGTCATCAGCGGCGGTTTCGATTTCCACCTTGCCCTGGTCCTTCAGTTTGTCCGGCCCGAAAGCGGCGGTTTTGTCATCGGTAAAGGGTCGAAGATCTACTTTACGTAAAAGGTCTTTCATGACAACGGAGCCGAGATCAATGGCGGGAACATTTTTCAGAGAGCCGCCAAAAGAGCCAACTGCCGTTCTTGAACCACTAACTATAACAACTTCCTTCATAATTTTATTCTCCTTCTGCTGAATGGTAAGAAAATCGATGCTACTATAACAGATTAATTGAAGGCATGAAATAGTTGATTTGATGTTGACTTAAACGTTAAGGTAAGATATGATTGAAACGATAAGGGTAGTGATCAGGTCGGATTTTGCGTTGGGATTATTTGTATAGATATAGCAGCCTGTTGGGATGAGGTGGAGAGAAAAGCATATTTTTCCTTACAGATGTTTTATGTGGGAATAATTCTCGTTGTATAAGTATCAATCTTAACGTAAACGTAATGAATAGAGTCAGGGTTAATATTTCTTGTGGAGAAGAGAAATTATGAATGTTTTGTCATATCAGTCAATCCCGGCAATACTCAAAGACAATGCCGTCAAGTACGCCAGAAAAACAGCCATAAGCTATAAAAAGCGCGGTACGTTTCTCTCTCTCAGTTATGAAGAGTTTTATGAACGGGTCCTTTTTCTTGCGCGTGGCCTGGGCAAGGCCGGGGTGAAACCTGGAGACAGGGTAGCCATTTTTTCAGAAAACAGACTGGGGTGGGCTATTTCTGATTTTGGCATTCAATGTGCAAGGGGTGTCACCGTTCCCATCTATGCGACAAATACTCCGAAACAGGCGGCGTATATTCTTAATCATTGCGAGGCGAAGATCGTTTTCGCCTCCACCAAAGGGCAATATGAAAAACTGCTTTCCATCAGGGACCAGATTCCCGGGGTGGAGCTTGTTATTTCCTACGAGCGGTTTATGGGAGACCGTTCTTTTCCGGTCTTTACCCAGTACCAGCTCTCGGAGGTTTCAACCCCTCTCTCCGGGGAAGATAAGGAAAAAATAGAAAAGCAGATTGACAAGATTACCCAGGATGACCTGATCACCATTATTTATACTTCAGGGACGACAGGGGTGCCTAAAGGTGTCCTTCTGACCCAGAGAAATATAATGACCAATGCCCAGTATGGCCTGGAAATGCTTGGCATAGAACAGAGGGAACAGACACTGCTCTCTTTTCTGCCCTCAGCCATGTTCTGGAGCGGACTGCAGGATATTATGTGACATTGATGAACGGCAATCACATTGCCTTTGCTGAGAACGTGGCCAAGGTCATGGAAAACATGGTGGAGATCCGACCCACCAACATGGTCAGTGTTCCCAGGCTTTTTGAGAAAATTTATTCCAGGGTCTACGAAAATGTTCACCAGATGAGTCCCATGAGACGGAATCTTTTCCATAAGGCTGTTGAGGTGGGCAGGCGCTACGTCTATAAAAAATATGTAAAGCATGAACCTTTGGGTTTGTTGAACCTGCAATATAAAATTTTTGACCGGCTGGTCTTTAAGAAAATCCGCGACCGTTTCGGAGGCAGGTTGAGCTATTTCCTCTGTGGTGGTGCTCCCCTGGATAAAACGATAAACGAGTTCATGTGGATTATCGGCATTCCGGTATATAACGGGTATGGGTTGACGGAAACAAGTCCGGGGATAACCATCAGCAGTGCCGGAGACGTGCGGTTTGACTCGGTGGGCAAGGTATTCAAGGAGACGGAAATCAGGCTGGAGGAAGATGGCGAACTTGTTGTCAGGGGCCCGCAGGTTATGCTGGGTTATTACAAAAATGACGAAGCCACCAAAGAGACCATGGAGGATGGCTGGTTCAGGACAGGAGATATTGCCAGAATCGATGAAGACGGATTTGTCTATATTGTCGATCGTAAAAAGGAAATCATTGTTACGGCCGGAGGCAAGAATATCGCTCCGCAACCCATTGAAAATGAGCTGAAACTGGACAAGTATATTTCTCAGGCCATTGTTTTCGGAGATCGTAAACCCTACCTGGTGGCACTTCTTACTCCAAACATAGAACGGCTTATCAATCTGGCCCGTGAAGAGCACATTGATTATATTGATATGGAGGAACTGGTCAATCACAGCAAAATAAAAGCGCTTTACGCTGAACGGATCGAGAATCTGAACAGGAACTTTCCCTCCTATAAAACAATTAAGTATTTTGCCGTTGTACCAAATGAATTCACAATCGAGGGAGGAGAGTTGACACCCACCCTGAAGATGAAGCGGAAAATTATTTATGAAAAATATAAGGAACTGGTTGACGATCTTTATATCACCAACAATAACGGGGTGATTTCCCCACAAAAAAAATAAATGCAGGGCTGGACCAGACGGCTCAGCTGAAAAGAACAATGAAAACCGCAACCGCGGCAAAAACATCTGACGCAATGCAGGTTTTCATAATACATGGAGAAAAAACATGAGGCAGATTAATCGCGTAGCCGTACTTGGTGCCGGAGTTATGGGGGCGACCATAGCTGCTCATCTCGCCAATGCGGGACTGGACATTCTGTTACTTGATATCGTTCCAAAAGAGTTGAACGATGATGAAAAGGCCAAAGGGCTCACTCTGGAGAGTCCCGTTGTTCGCAATCGTATTGCTACCGCGGGGCTGCAGGGATTGCTGAAAATGAAGCCGGCACCCTTTTATCTCAAGGAATTTGCATCCCAGATTGAAACAGGCAATTTTGAGGACGATCTGGAAAAACTTGGCCAGTGCGACTGGATAATAGAAGTGGTCATAGAATATATGCCTGTCAAACTCGATCTTCTGAAAAAGGTCGTACCACATCTGGCACCGGGAGCGATTCTCAGTACAAATACCAGCGGGCTTTCAGTCAACGAGATGGCGGAAGTGTTGCCTCCTGAAGTAAAGAAAAATTTTCTTGCCACCCATTTTTTCAATCCACCACGGTATATGCGGTTGATGGAAATTGTTCCCTGTAACGATACCGATGGGGATGTTGTTCAGGGTCTGGCGGATTTCATCAGCAGAAAACTCGGTAAGGGCATTGTTTATGCCAAGGATACCACGAATTTCATCGCCAACAGGATCGGAACCTACGCCATTTTCAAGGGAATGGCTCATATGATGGATATGGGGATGACCGTTGAAGAGGTGGACTCGGTTGCCGGTCCTGCCACTGCCAGACCTAAAAGCGCGGCTTACCGTACCGCCGATCTCGTGGGGTTGGATACACTGGCCCATGTGGGAACCAATTCCCATGATCTGCTGCCGAACGATGAGGAGCGGGATGTTTTCAAGATTCCTGAATTTATGAAAAAAATGATTGAAAACGGTCAGCTCGGAAATAAAACCAGGCAGGGATTTTATAAAAAGGAAAAGGTGGACGGTAAACGGAAGATCTTTTATTACGATTATACAAGTGGTGAATATAAACCGCTGGAGAAACCGAAATTTCCTTCCGTCATGGCGGTCAAGCAGGTGGATGATCCCGCCATGAAACTCAAGATGGTGGTGAACGGCACGGACAAAGGTGCCGAGTTTGCCTGGAAATCAATCCGCGATACCTTGATCTACGCAGTGAACAGGATTCCGGAAATCGCCGACGATGCGGTTAATATCGATAACGCCATGCGCTGGGGATTCAACTGGGAAATCGGACCGTTTGAGATGTTTGATGCCATCGGCGTGAAACAGTTTGTCAAGCGGGCGGAAAAAGACGGAGTTGCTTTACCGGCTTGCCTGCAGGAAGTTGACTCCTTCTACCGGTTTAATGAAGCGGGACAGAAAGAGTATTATGACCTGCTCAGGAAAGAATATGTGCCGGTACCGGTGCCCGAGGGGCAGATCCACCTGGAGATCCTGAAAAAAGGCGGAGGAGTTGTGGAGAAAAATGCCAACTGCTCGGTAATCGACCTGGGTGACGGTGTCTTCGGTTTTGAATTTCATTCCAAGATGAATGCCATAAGTGGCGATATCCTGGCAATGACCCATAAGGCGATAAAACGTGCCGAGCGTGAAGGAGTCGGTCTTGTGATCGGCAACAGGGGTGCAAATTTTTCCGTTGGGGCCAATCTGATGATGATGGCCGTAGCCCTGGCTGAAGGTGCCTATGACGATATCAACATGGTACTGCGTTCTTTTCAGAAGGCAACCATGGCAGTGAAGTATGCAAAAGTTCCGGTTGTAGCCGCCCCGTTTAATATGACCCTGGGGGGAGGGGCTGAATTCTGTCTCCAGTCGGATGCGATCAATGCCCACGCGGAAACGTACATGGGCCTGGTCGAAATCGGCGTCGGTCTGCTGCCTGCCGGTGGTGGAACCAAGGAAATGAGTATGCGGGCCATTGAGCTTGCCGCTCAATATAAAACCGATGTTCAGCCGTTTATATTTAAAAATTTTGAACAGATCGCCATGGCCAAGGTGTCCATGGGCGCAGCGGAACTCCAGTCCATGGGTTACATGCGACATGGGGACAGCATAACAATGGATATTGACCGGCTGATTGCCGATGCCAAACAGAAAGTGCTGGCTCTGGCCGTGAATTATCGTCCGAAGCGAAAGGCGGATAAACTGCCTGCACCGGGAAGGGGTATTGCAGCGGCGATTAAGAGCCAGCTGTGGAACATGCAGATGGGTAATTTTATAACCGAGTACGAAGCGGAGATGGGTACAATTATCGCGGGAGTAATCTGTGGCGGTGATGTCAACCCGGGAACCCTGATCAGTGAGGATTACCTCCTTGAACTTGAACGGGAGAATTTCCTGAAACTTGCCGGGAACAGGAAGACGGCAGAACGTATACAACATATGTTGAAGCGGGGTAAACCTCTCCGTAACTGATTGGTTTTTTTAAAATTTTACTTTTATAATAGAATAATCAGAAAATCCATACCCTCCTGGGAGGAATGATATGAAGAAAGCATATATCCTGGCAAGTTACCGAACTCCCGGCTGCCGGGCAAACAAGGGAAAATTCAAGGACATGCGGCCGGATGATCTGGCGGCGATTGCCATCAAGGGTCTTATTGAGCGAACGGAAGTTGATCCCGCAACCATCGAGGATGTTTATCTTGGTTGCGCCTTTCCTGAGGCGGAGCAGGGCATGAACATCGGTCGCGTGGCCGGTATGAAGGCCGGTCTGCCGGTGGAGGTTGCCGGTCAGACCATTAACCGTTTCTGTTCATCAGGGTTGCAGACTATTGCTTCTGCGGCGGAACGGGTAATGTGCGGTTTCGCCGACTGCATCATTGCAGGTGGTGTGGAATCCATGTCCTGTGTGCCCCTGGGCGGGCTGAAATACAGTGCCAACCCTTCAATCATGGTGGACTGGCCGGAAGCCTTTTCATCCATGGGTATCACTGCCGAGCTTGTGGCCGAGCAATACGGCATCGACCGGCAAATGATGGATGAGTTCGCCACGGCCAGCAATGCCAAAGCGGCTGCGGCCATAGAGGCCGGAAAATTTACCGATGAAATTATCCCGGTGGAAATTGAAAAGGATGTCCTGGTGAACGGCAAGATCAAACGGGAAAAAGAACTGGTCACGGTGGATGACGGTGTTCGTCCGGGAACAACTCCCGAGACCCTGGCAAAACTGCGTCCCGCCTTTAAGATCGGCGGCCCGGTTACAGCCGGTAATTCATCCCAGATGACCGATGGGGCAGCTGTTGCCATGGTGGTTTCAGAAGAGTATCTGAAAAAAATCGGCAAGGATCCCTTTGCCCGTTTCCTTGCCTTTGCCGCAAAAGGTGTTCCCCCGGAAGTCATGGGGATCGGGCCGATCAAGGCGATCCCCGCGGCTCTTGAGCTTGCCGGTCTGAAACAGGAGGATATCGAACTCATTGAGCTGAATGAAGCCTTTGCCGCCCAGGCTCTGGCTGTCATCAAGACTCTGGGACTGAATCCGGATATTATCAATGTGAACGGTGGCGCCATCGCCCTGGGGCATCCATTGGGCTGTACCGGGGCAAAACTGACCACTACCCTGCTCCATGAGATGGGGCGTCGGGGCCTTAAATATGGTCTGGTTTCCATGTGTATCGGTGGTGGTATGGGTGCCGCCGGACTTTTTGAAAAACTCTGATCGGGTTCGGGACCGATACGACAATGTTATTACTACACAAAATACAGCTATGCGGGCAATCTCGACCGTGCGAATATGCGGTGCCCCTGGTCCCTTGCGACAATTTTTATTACACAAAATACAGGTGACAGAAATGGCAGATACATTATTGAAAGGTGGTGAATATCTTATAGCTGAGACCCCGTGTGCGGATGTCTTTACTCCGGAAGATTTCACCGATGAACAGCGGCAGATGGGCGAAACCACAGAGCAGTTTATCGAGAACGAGATTCTGCCCCATATTGAAGAAATTGATAAGCAGAATTTCGATATCGTGGTGGAAGGAATGAGAAAGGCGGGGGAACTTGGTCTTTTGATGATGGATTCCCCGGAAGAGTACGGTGGCCTTGAACTGGACAAGGCATCCGGGATGCTGGTCAGTGAGAAGATTGCCTACAGCGGTGCGTTTTCTGTGGCATTCACGGCTCATACCGGAATCGGCACTTTGCCTCTTATTTATTACGGAACTCCTGAACAGAAAGAAAAATACCTGGAAAAGCTGACTTCCGGGGAATGGATTTCCGCCTACTGTCTGACTGAACCGGGTTCCGGCAGTGACGCCCTGGGGGCCCAGGCCACCGCAGTTCTTTCCGACGACGGCAGTCACTATATTCTGAACGGCACTAAACAGTTTATCACCAACGGCGGTTTTGCTGAGCTGTTTACTGTTTTTGCCAAGATCGACAAGGAACATTTTACCGCCTTTCTGGTGGAAAGATCTTTTGAAGGGTTGATTGTCGGTGCGGAAGAGAAAAAGCTTGGTATAAAAGGCTCTTCCACCACCCAGATAATTCTTGATAACTGCAAGGTTCCCGTTGAAAATCTGCTGGGTGAGAAGGGGAAGGGCCATAAGATTGCGTTCAATGTTCTGAATATTGGCCGGTTCAAGCTGGGAGCCTGTGTAACGGGGGCCGCCAAGGGTGCACTGGTTGACGGTATTAAGTATGCCAATGAGCGCAAGCAGTTCAATACTCCCATCGCCCAGTTTGGAGCCATTTCGGAGAAAATAGCCGATCTTACAGCCCAGATTTTTGCATCGGAATCTCTGGTTTACAGGATTGCCGGTCTGTTGGATGAGAAACTGGCAACCATCGAAAAAGGTATAGACAATTATTATGACGAATATCTGAAGGGTATCGAGGAATATGCTCCGGAATGCGGCATCTCCAAGGTGTTTTGCAGTGAAGTACTGGCAAAAACGGTGGACGAGGTGCTGCAGATTCATGGTGGTTATGGTTTTGTCAGTGACTATCCGGCGGAGAGATATTATCGTGACGAGCGCATCAACAGGATTTTCGAGGGTACCAACGAGATCAACAGGCTCCTTATTCCCGGAATGATCCTGCGCAAATCCCTGAAAGGGGAACTGCCGCTCCAGGCCGAAGCAATGAAGGCTTTTGAAGCGCTGATGACGCCGAGTTTTGATGAAATAGATGATGAAATTCCATTTGCCCGTGAAAAGGCGTTGATCAGTAATTTGAAGACATTGTTCCTGATCCTTGCTGGAGCAGGTGTCCAGAAGCATATGGATAAGCTGGCAAATGAGCAAGAGATTCTGCTGACTGCAGCCGATGTGGCCATTCAGATCTATGCTCTGGAAAGCGCGGTACTGCGGGCAGAGAAAAACCTTGGCAGGGTTTCAGAGAAAAAGCAGGAGCTGTTGAAGGCGGCAGTAAAAGTCTTTGCCTTTGATGCCACTGAAATTGCAGGTACTGCAGCGAAAAAAGGTGCTTTCTTTATTGAGGAAGGTGACACGCTCACCATGATTCTTTCAGGTGTACGCCGTTTTGCCAAATATGACGCAACAGGCCTTCTTGAAGCCAAACGGCTGCTGGCCCGCGCCGCATGCGAAGAGGAAAAGTATATTTTTTAATACCAGATGATTCCGACTCAGCATACAGTCAATACTCCATATATGGTTGGCCCTGTTCACTGTTACAGCGGTGAACAGGGCGGTGATCTTGTTTTATTTGATACGGGGCCGCCGACAGAGGAATGTCGCCGTTTTCTCCTGGAAAACATCGATCTGAACAGGTTGAAACATGTGCTGATCACTCACTGTCATATTGATCATTATGGTCAGGTTGCCTGGCTGAATGAGAACAGCGGGGCAACCATCTACCTGCCTGCAAAGGATTGTGAGAAAATTCGCAGTCACGCGAAAAGAATGGAGGAGATGTACAGTCTTCTCTCTTCTCTGGGGTTCAGTGAAGAGTCCCTGGACGAACTGCGGAGAATTTTTGAGAGTGGCGCACTGTTTCCACCGTTTCCCAGGGAATACTGTCCGGTGGAAACATCCCTGCCGGAGCATCTTGGTATTGAAGTTGTCAGCTGTCCCGGTCATTCCCAGTCCGATCTGGTCTATGTCGGGGAGCAGTGGGCTATTACCGGGGATACACTGTTGCGCGGAGTATTCCAGTCTCCTCTTCTGGACGTGGATTTGACCACCGGCAGACGGTTCAGAAATTATGAAATTTATACGGAAACGTTAAAAAAGCTGGCAGCATTGCGAGGAAAAACAATTCTGCCCGGTCACAGGAAGAGACTGGTTTCCATTGATGAAACCCTTGTTTTCTATATTTCCAAAATGCTCTCCCGTGCCAAACAGTTTTTTCCCTACAGGGATGAGGAAAATCTTCTTGTCACAATAGACAAGATGCTGGGCAGCCGGGTCAATGATGTATTTCATATGTACCTGAAAGCCTCTGAGATTGTCTTTATGAAGGATTTTCTCCAGCGGCCCGATCTGCTTCGCACTTCCCTTGAGGAAATCGGCCTTTTTGACAGGCTTGCCCCTCTCTTTGTCACAGTGACAAATCAGGAACCTTAAATAATGTCCAATCTTTTTCTTTACCTGGCGACCAGAGCAAGAAACTCAGGATTCTGGCGGGCGGTTTTCTCTTTTCTGCTCAACAGAAAGATTCCTTTCAACCGGGGCCATAAATTTAAAATTGTATCCCTTGAAGATAACGTGGTTCGGACAACCGCACCCTATCGCAGGAGCAACCATAACCACATCCGCGGAATCCATGCCTGCGCCCTGGCAACGGTGGCTGAATTTTCAGCAGGCCTTCTGCTGATGCAGAATTTCGGGCCGAAGAAATATCGCCTGATCATGTCGCGCATGGATATTGAATATAAATATCAGGCCAAAAAACCTGTTGTTTCCGAATGCAGGCTGCCCTCTTCGCGGATTCAAAAAGATATTCTGCAGCCCTTGCAAAAGGAGACGGCAGTCGATATTGTGCTGGAGAGCCGGGTGGTGGACACTGATGATAATCTGGTGGCGGTGGCCCATACAACCTGGCAGATTAAGCGTTGGGACAAGGTAAGAACAAAGGTTAAGTGATCAGTGGCACCGCATATTCGCACGGTCGCGACTGCCCGCATAGTGGGCTATATAGCGGTCAGTCACGCCTGCACGAATCTACGGCACCCCTGATCCCTTACAGGGATAAGGTAAATGAAAACACAGAGTTATTGATCCTGTGACCAGTTAAGGAAAATAGTTATGGGGCATCACCTGGACAGGAAGGATTCCATAGTACCGCTTATTGACAGGCTCAATAAGTATCCCATCGGTCTTGCCGACAATGAGACCCTGCGCCGTATTCTTGCTATTCTTTTTTCGGAGGATGAAGCCTATATCGCCTCAAGATTTCCTCTGGAAGAGGCAACCCTGCCGGAACTGGTCCGGGCAACGGGCTGGGAAAGCGAAAGACTTGCCGCCAAACTTGATGAGATGGCGGACAAGGGGCTGGTCATGGATGTGACCTATGGCGGTAAAACCTATTTCCTGCTGATGCCTGGGCTGATCGGCTTTTTCGAGTTTACTTTTATGAAACAACGGCAGGATCTGCCGGTGGAAGAACTGGCCCGGCTGATGCACGAATATCTTTTCGGCGATCCCGATCAGGAGATGGGGCGTGAGTTTTTCGGCAGCAAGACTCCCCTGACACGGTCGCTTGCCTATGAGGAACATATTCCTGTCAGTTCCACAATTGCCACCTACGAGAGTGCCAGGGAAATAATCAGGAATGCCTCTTTTGGTGCCATTGGTACCTGTTACTGCCGCCATAAGAAAGAACATGTCAATGAAACATGTGAGAAAAATGCGCCGGTACATGAGATCTGTATTTCCCTGGGGACTGCCGCAAAATTCATGGTGAGGCGTGGTTTTGCTGAGAAGAGGAGCAGGGAGGAGTTGCTGGAAATTCTCGCCCGGGCACGAGATCTTCACCTTACTCATATTACAGACAATATACGGCATAAACCGTCTTTTATCTGTAACTGCTGTTCCTGCTGCTGTGAACTCCTTGGTGGAGTGATCAACGGTTTTCCCATGGGTGTGGCTAAGACCGGTTTTACCTTGCGGATCGATGAATCCGGTTGTATAGGTTGTGGACTCTGTAAAAAGGCGTGTAATATAACAGCGCTGGAGCTGGTGGAGTCCAGGGACGATGCCGGAAAAATAAAAAAAAGGATGACGGTCAACAGTGATCACTGCCTTGGATGTGGTGCCTGTATCGGTGTCTGTCCGACGGGTTCGCTTACTCTCGTGCGGGTGGAGCGTATGCCGATTCCTGAGAAGAAAAGGGATCTCTTTAAAAAGATCCTCAAAGAGAAAAAACGTCTTACCCCCTTTGTGGTCAGTGGTGTGAAGAAAAAGGTCCGCCGTCTTTTTTCATCGGGGTGAGAGCAGGTCGAGACTTGAATTCGTGAGCCACCCCATTGTATATGAGGATAATGACTGGCTGGTTGTGGAAAAGCCAACCGGAATCAGTACCCACGGTAACAGGAAAGGGGATACCGGCCTTGCGGAATGGCTGGCGCTTCACCTGGACAGGAAACTCCATATCTGTTCCCGACTCGACAAGGGAACCAGCGGTCTGCTGCTGTTTGCCCGCCATCCTGCGGCGGCGGGGCTGGCACAGCGTATACATGACGGGGCTCAGTCGGAAAAAAAGTATTTTTTTCTCAGTCGCACCAGGTATTCGGCAGAAAGAAGCTGGGAGGTTGATACACCGCTGGATGGTAAAAAATGTCTGACACGGTTTCGTCTGCTTGAGGACAATAACGGCTTTTTCCTCTATGAGGCCAGGATCGAGAGGGGGCGAACCCACCAGATCCGCCGTCATGCTGCACTGTGCGGAATTGCTGTTCACGGTGATGATCTGTATGGCTCTTCTTCTTTTTCCAGGCTCTGTCTCCACTGCGGTGAGCTCAAGTGGCCCGGTATCGGAAAAGTCCTGTTTTCTTCCCTGCCTGATTCTTTTGAATTCCTTCTGTCCGGAAAAAATAAAGGTCCTGTCCTTGAAGGAGCGGTTGCCTGGGAGCGTCGTTTGGCATGGCCTTCTCTAGCCTGTGACTGTTTCAGACTGGTTCACCGGGATGAAATAACCCTGCCCGTGTCCATTGATTTTTATAATTCTTTTCTGTCGGTTACTGCCTATGGTGACGATGGGGAAAATCATCGTCTGAGAAAACGACTGCAACCATTGCTTGGTTATCTCTCAAAGAAGATTCGCGTAGCAGGTGGAGTGCTCCGCTACCATGTGAAAAATCCTCATAGGAATAAACTGATCCATAAGTGCGAGTCCTGGGGAAATGTGCCTGAAGAGGGGTTTACTGTCCGGGAGCATGATCTGGTCTACGGAATTACGCTCAACGGGTTAAATCATACGGGGCTTTTCCTGGACCAGCGGGATTCCCGCAGGCGTGTAGGGGCTGTTGCCCGAAACCGACGGGTCGCCAATCTTTTTGCTTTTACCTGTTCCTTTTCAGCCGTGGCCGTGGCAGCGGAAGCAGAGGTCGTTTTTTCCATTGATCTTGCCGGTTCTGCGCTGACCAGGGGGAAAGATAATTTTGCCCTGAATTCCCTGGAAAAAAATGGTCGCGGCAAGTTTATCCGTGAGGATGTGATGAAATGGCTGGCTCGGCAGGAACGGAAACTTCTTGAGAATCAAAATAGTTTTGTGCCATGGGATCTGATTATATGTGATCCCCCGGTTTTTGCATCAGCCGGTCGGGGCCGTGATTTTCATGTGGAAAAACAGTGGTCGGAACTTGTCCGGCAGGTTCGTCTGCTGCTTTCTGATCGAGGTATTGCCCTGTTCGCGAATAATCATCGATCTGGAAGCGCAGTCTATTACAGGACAGAGCTTGAAAAACATTTCAATACTGTTATCCACCAGAGCCCCCCGTTGGATTTTCCTCTATTACCCGGACATCCTGAACACGTGCGTATCTACTGGTGCGAGGTGTAAATTTTTTTCGATTACTGAACTCGAACAATAAATCTCATTTCTGGACAGACACTGGTTAGAATATTTTTTAAAAAATTCTCAGTGTCTTTTTTCATTTTCATTCGTACATGGTAACAGAGGCTGTCTGTTTTATGAGAGCCATCCTGTTTTCTGATTACCTGTTATACTGAGTCATTGGGGGTGTAACAATTTTACCAGGCTGAACTTTGTACGTTACCTGGACATTGTTTGGAGGACTGATGAGCCACGCAAAAATCGTTGTACTTATAATGCTATTGATAACACTTTCCGGCTGTACGATCGGCAGGACAGTGAGGGGAGACTTTTTTGGCCGCTATTATTTGGAAACGGGAGAGTACAACCGGGGGGAAGACCTGTTTCGTCGGGCGGTTTCAGCTGATCCGGATGACGGAAAAGCCAACTTTTACCTGGGACGTTTCCTGCTGGCTGAAAAAAAGGCCAGGGCAGCCATGCCCTATCTGAAAAAAGCAGTTTCCTCCAGGAGTGATAACCCGGATTATCATTTCTGGTATGGATTGGCCTGGGGTGAACTGGGTAAACTGCAAAAAGAACGGGAAAGCTACCTGAGGGCACTGCAATATAAAAAGAACCATCTCCAGGCACTGCTCTACCTTGGACATAATCTGTTCAGAGACAGGCAATATGATAGAGCCCTGAAAAGATATCTGGAGACACTCGCTATCTGGCCGAAATGTCGCACGGCCCTTTATAACCGCGCTTTGATTGCTCGTATTTTGAAAAGAACATCCGAAGAGAAAAAGGGCTGGCTGGCCTATCTCAGGGTCTATCCATCCGGTTCACTTGCCATCAGGGCTGCTGATTATCTTAATGGCCTGGGAGATTTTTCATTCCAGAATCACAGGCTTGGGGCACGTGCAATAACCCTTGGAGAGATTGAGTTCAATGTTTCCGGCAGTACACTGGAGTCCATGAGCCTGCCTTCTCTTGATGTTGTTGGTGCAACCGCCGTCGGGATACCGAACGGTAAGCTACAGGTCATTGTCTACCAGAAAAATAATAAAAAACTGGCCAGGGCCCGGGCCCTGGCTGTTCGCACCTCTCTCTATGAAAGATTTCCAGGGCTGAAAAAAAGAGGGGTTGGTGTCAGCTGGTTCGGTTCCGATCGGATTGTAAAGATTGGTGGGAGAACAATCCGGAACCATGGGACTGTCCGATTTTTCATGACTGATGAAAGAAGGATTTTGAGAGCAGAAAAAATAAAAACTGTGACCGGTTTACAGCCCGGACGTATAAGAGAATAGAGAGGGAGAAACTGAAAATGGTACTACCTGGATCCAGGCAATGAATAGTGAGAACGACCAGGAACTTGTAAAGAGAATCCTTGATGGAGAAACCCATGTTTTCAGCATTCTTGTCAGGCGATATGAAAGACCGGTCTACAACATGATGTTCAGGTACTGCCGCGATCGGCAGGAGGCAGCAGACCTGACCCAGGATGTCTTTTTGCGTACTTATGAACGGCTGGACAGTTTTGATCGGAGAAGAAAATTTTTTTCATGGCTTTACACCCTTGCAATCAACAGGGCAAGAGACTGGCATCGCAGGAGCAGAAGAATACGCAGTGGGCTCAATGAACTGCAGTGGAGTATCCCGGATGTTGAAAACAGCTCGCGTCAGGAAAAGAAATTCCTTGAGAAAGAGGAGGCAGCGGCACTCTACAGTGCTCTTGAAACACTACCTGATGAAACGCGGGAACTGGTTTTGATGCGCTATCAATATGACCTGTCAATTCGTGAACTTTCCACGATTTTCGGGTTGTCGGAAAGTGCTGTAAAGATGAGAATTGCCAGAGCGTTGCAGAAATTGAGAGGAGAATTTGCGGAGGAAAGAAATGAAGTATGAACAGCAGGCCCAACTTGAAGAGGCATTAAGAAATCTGCCGGAACAGCTTCCCCCGGAAGACCTGCATGACAGAATTATGGACAAACTGATTGAGGAAAAAGGAAAATCCTGGTTTGCCGGAATTATTGAAAGCAGTGCGGCTTTGTTTAAAGTTTCTTTTTCTCCTCTTTCTGCGGCTCTTGTCGGGATCTGCCTTATTCTTGCATTCTATGGTGGTTTTAAAATCGGTCAAACGGATGGGAATGTAAAAAGTGCCAATGTCCGACTATTACCCGTTCCAGCGAAAATGAACAGTGAAGCCTATCTCTATCTTGCCAGGAGTCTTCTTGCTGCCGGGGAACCTCAGAAAGCCCTTGGCGCCCTCCGGCGTGCCGGTGTCATGCGTTCAACACCTGAATACAGATATTGGCAGGGGATGGTGTATTACGCCCTGGGGAATCTTGAGAAGGAGCGGGAAAGCTATCAGCAGCTTCTCCAGCAAAGGCCAGATTATCTGCCTGCCAGATTGAATCTTGCCCATAATTATCTTGAGAACCGGCAACTGGAAAAGGCGGAAGAACTGTATGCGCAGGTTCTGCGTATTGATCCCCGGCAGGAGAGAGCACGTTATAATCATGCCTTTGTGCTTCACCTGCAGGGCAGGGTGGATGAGGAGATCAGGGCCTGGAAAGATTTCCTGTTTCATTTCAGAAAAGGCAGCCTGGCGCTTCAGGCCGTGCGCCATCTACATGAGCGGGGTGATTATACGTGGCGTGTTTACAGAATTGGATACAGGGCGGTTATTCTCAACCAGGAGAACCTGCTGGGTGAAGATATGGCGAAAAAAGAGAGGGAAATTGACTATCTTTTTCGTCAGCTTGGTGGTCAATCCCTTGCCGAACTGAATATCGTAGTTTTCTTCCGGGGTGATGATGCACAGGCAAAAAAGATCTCTCTGGATATCAAGACAATGCTCACTGCCCGGTTATCCACAGGAAACGGGAAAGAGATTGTCAGAGGAAGCTGGTTCGGAGAGCCTGAAGTGGTGAAAAAAGGGGATGGTTCAACACTTCAACTGCCAAAAGGAATATTGATCTTTGGAGTTTTGCAACATCAGGAAAAAAGGGAGGAAAGAGTATGATGCGGAGAAAAAAAGGGTCTGTTGCTTTGGTAATTGTTTTGTTTCTCCTGCTGGGGTCTTCTGGTTTATGTCTCGGTGGCAGCACGGCACCTGAGGTTTCCGGGGAGGATGTTGAACCCGCTTTTACCAGTATTGCGGAAGTTGAGCATGCAGCCGCTCTGGCTGAGCAGACAGCTCTTGATAATGAAGATTTACAGGACGCACTTGCCGCTGTTGAAAATGCTGAAACAACGCTGGAGGAAGCTGTGCTTTCAGGAGATCCGGCTGCTGTGAGTGCGGCTGAAGCTGAATTGACAGAAGCAAAGGATTTGTATGCCGAAACGTTATCTGAAGTTACCGGGGTAGCACATGAAAATATCCTCTCAATGAGAGATGCCGGTATGGGATGGGGTGAAATAGCCCATGAGCTTGGTGTTGCTCCAGGATTACTGGGTCTGGGAAGGACCCGTGGCAGGCAGAAGCACACTGCAGAGTCCGGAGAGCATGAGTTGGCTGTTGCGGAAATTGAGGCGAAGGAAATTGCCGAGGTTACCAGAAGAGATGTTGCGTCCGGCTGGTCGGTAATGCCCCATTCGGAAGGTTCGGGGATGGCGGAACACCCCGGTCACAGCATGTCCGGACAAGATAAGGGGTCCCACGAGAGTGGCATGGCTTCGGCCGGAGGACTGGAAGGCAGCCATGGAAGCTCCGGGAAAAGTCATGATACAGCAGGTCCGGATATGGGCAGCGGTCATGAATCCAGCTCCTCCGGCAACTCGGATAGGGGCCATGAATCTTCAAATGATCATGGTTCGAAAGGACACGGATCTTCTGGAGGACATTCATAATAAAAATTGATTTCCCATGAAACTCAACGGCGTGATACAGGCCTGCTGTTTCACGCCTGGTAATACTCTTCACCGGGTGTTTTTCATCCTTCACGAAATTTTAAAAGCAGTTCTTTTCACATCTTCCTTCCAAAAACTTACCGTATCTTTGCTTGCCGTAACCTGTCAATATTGTAATTTATTATAGGGGCATAGGAATAGATCCTATTGTCTTCAGCACTTCTTTCTTACAAATTGACCGGCGGGATACCGAGTTATGGAACAGAAACGTAAAAAAAATTTGCTTCTGGAACAGCTGGAAGAGAGGATTTTCCTGGATGCCAATCCCATGGCCGCTGTTGTTGACCCAGTTGATCCTGTCGACCATCTGATTGATCCAGTGATTGAGCCGGTCTCGGGAATGGCGACTTCTCCAGGGCAGCAGGAAGACATTTCTGCTGCAGAACCGCATGAAAAAATCGATCCTGGTGAGCAGGTTGAAACAGTGGTCGCTGTGGAGTATCAGCAAACAGCTGCTGCAAATGAACCGCAGGAAAATAATGGACAGGAAACTGCACATTCCGGTGCAAAGGGAGAGGTGTCGCAGGGAGAAGCACCTGGAGAATCCGAGGGGATCAATAGCATTGATTTGGAAAATACCACCTCCACGACTGTTTCGGGGAAAATCATATTCAGGAGCAGAGCGGCACCGAAGGTCCGGTGATGAATGTTGTGGTGGATCAGGATGCAGTGGATCCGATGATTGGTGAGGATTTTACTTTCACTGTATCATTTGATAACACTGCAGGAGAAGATGTTTTTGGTCCATATATCGACGTATTGCTTGATGGTGGACAGGATGGAAACGATGCGGTGACAGACGATGGCATTTCTTTTCAGGGTGCCACGTACTCCACAGCAACTGTTGAGTCTTCAGTTATTACTGTAACCCAGACCGATGTCGGAAATGGATTAATCCACCCGTGGGCAAAAGACAGTAACGGTGATGCGCTTGTTATTCATTCCGTTAATGGTCAGTCTATCAGGGAGGGGGATCAATTTGTCAGTTTGCGTTTGCCTTTTGGTTCGTTTACAACCGATCAGCCTTCTATTGACGTGGAAATAACTGCTCATATGGGGGTGAATGCCGATGTCGATGTTGATCTGGATGTCAATGTTTCTACAGGAGCTTTGTATGGCAAAGACCCACTTGATAATCCCCAGAAACCGGATCCGACTCTGACTGGTATTGAAACTTCTTCTCTTTCATTTAAACCGGAGGTTATACAGTACAGAAAAGATATTGAGGTGACAAATGTCGGGGCAGATTGTCAGCAAGCACATGATCCCGACTATGATGATACCAGGCAATGGGCTGATAATTCAGCAAGACTGTTTGAAAAAAACCATCAGGAAATACCAACCGGACCGAATTTTCCAGCAACATATGTGGCAACAATCGATGTTGCTAATGGTCAGACCGTCACCGGGCTCACGCTGACTGAGCATCTTCCCGATAATATAGTCTATACGGGAATTGCCTCTGTTGAGGTTGGAGGTGTGGCCGCGGGATACAGTACGACCTTAAACGGAAATGATCTGATCATAACCCTGGACAATGACGTTGCCGGGACAGCTGGAACAGACGATGTTGTCATAAAATATAATTTTTATATACCAGAACAGACCACGGGAGGCGCTGCGGTAATTGATCCCTTATCTGGGGATCTGACTCATATAACAAATAACGGTGCGGTTGGATATAATTGGGATCCAGCAGCAGGGGGACAGGGAGACCCCAATGATACTGCAGTTGTGGGTGGTACCGTAAATCCTGAAGTGAATGCAGAGGGACATTTTTCCTCCAACCCTGATATTGATGATATTTCTCATGCCCAGTCCATAGCTCTTCAAAAAGATCACAGTCCGTCGCAGGCGGACTATGCACCAGGGGATACGCTTGACTACACGCTTGATTTCCAGCTTTCCGATTATTTCTCATTTGGTGACCATGATCCAGCAGATACCAGTTACGCCTTTCGTATTGATGATGTCGTGGCTGATGGTCTGGCCATGCATGAGGATGGCAGTGGTAATTTTACAGCGACCATAGATATCTGGGAAAACGGCAACACATATTCTGAAATTCTTACGGCAACAGGGAGTGCCGGAGATAAAATGTGGTTCACAACAGGGACGACTGATGACCCCAGTGATGTTGTCATTCACTATAATCTACAGAAAATTCTTGCGGGTATGGGGCTGGCCGGTGGTATTCTTAACGGAGACCTGGTTGATGGAGTTCAGCAGGAAGCAACCCATGGTCGTATAAGTTATCAGGCTGATATTGAGCAACATTACGAAACTGAAGATGCGAGTGATACTGATGTCGATCAGGGGGATATTATTGATGGCGGTGCCACTATAACCGGTGAAGTGTATGACAATGCGAACGCTGCCTTTACTGGCCAGAGTGAAGAAGATCAGTCCTGTGACAGCCTCAGCATTTCTACCGGAGCGGTGAGTAAGGATATTTATTCTGTTCTGCACGGTGGCGCTTATGATTACAGCCCGGGTGGTAGTACCCATATTTCTCCTGGTGATACGGTAACCTATCTTCTTCGTTACAGCATGCCTCTGTCAAGTATTGAGGATTTTGAGTTGACTGATTACCTGCCACTTCCCATTTTTGATATTGATGCAAGCGGATGGAGTTTTAACAATACCGTGTACGATGGTACAAACGGTGCTCCAGGTGTCGGGGAATGGGCATATACTGACAACGATACCTTTCATTCACTTACCGGTGTACCCGATCCCACCGTGGCGGTCAATGGAGCTCAGAATTCCATAAGCTTTGACTGGACGTCCTATCACAACCAGAGTGGTGCTGCAGACAATAACTCCGTTATAGAAATAGTCTTTTCTGTTGCAACCTCTGATAAACCGTTTGCCAACGGGCTTTCCCTGACCAACCAGGTACAGGCAACTGAGCAGGGAACACCCCTTGAAGACCACACGACTGACGCAATAATCCAGGTGGTTCTTGATGAACCGGATCTGACTATTGCTAAAACTGCTGTCCCTGTGTCAGGAGTCGATGCCGGTGATCCGGTTACCTTTACGGTTCAGGTTGACAATACAGGGGCTTCCGCTGCCTTTGATACAATAATAAAAGACACTCTGCCCTCCGGTTTTGATCAGAATACAACCTCGTTTACCGTGGAAAGGGATGGGACAGCGCTGGTGGCGGGGACTGATTTCAATTGGGTCGGGGGTGGTCTTGACAGCGATATGGCAACAACTGCAGATAATTTCTTTGCCGATCCCGGCGCGGATGGAATCTATGGTACCGCAGATGATGGGAGCAATGGAGGTATAGAGCTTATAGATGTTGGTGGAACAGGCGCACTTGGTGTGGGGCAGTCCCTGGTGATAACCTACACCCTGGTAGCCTCGGATACAGTTCAGCCTGGTCAAACAATGACCAATACAGCAACAATCACTAATTTTGCAGGTGCCGAAGGGGCCGATGATCATACCAGCGAGGATCTTTCGGATACGGCGATGGTTACGACAACCGAGCCTTTGGTCGTAAAGGCGGTAACCGGTACCGGTGAAACGTCTACACAGGGGAACAATGTTGTTATCGGTGAAACTGTTGAATACAGTGTCACTATAACTCTGCCGGAAGGCGAGTCACATGACTTTCAACTGGAGGACTATCTGGATAATGGGCTGGCCCTTGTTTCCATTGATTCCATAACGAATCCTGATGGTAATCTTGTCAGCAGTTATGGCAGTTGGGATTCCATCAGAACCTCTCATGCCAGTGTAACAAACAGTGGTACACGGTTTTCCCTGGATTTCGGCAATATTACTAATAGCGATCGTGACAATGGTTCTAATGAGCAAATCGTTATCACCTACACCGCAGTTGTTTTGAATGTATCTGGAAATCAACAGGATACACACCTCGATAACAGGGCCAGGGTAAGCTGGGATGATCCTGATAACACCGGGAGTACTGCTCGGACAAGTTGGGTGGATTCACCCGATGTAATTGTGCAGGAGCCGGATCTGCAGATTGTAAAAGAAGTTTGGGATCCATCGTCGGGGAGTTGGGTTGATGCTGACGATGTAGCCAGTTCAGTGCATTATGATCAGGGTGACAGCATTGACTATCGCTTTACTGTGGAGCACAGTGGATCAAGCCATGAAGATGCTTTTGATGCGGTTTTTTCAGATACTCTTCCTGCCGATATCGACTGGTCTGGCGCGAGTGTCACCATTGTTTCAGATAGTGCAGGTTTAAATGGCAGTACTGTTTCCCTGGCCGGTAATACTCTTTCGGCAGCCTGGGATGATATTCTCTCGGGGGAAACGACGGTTTTCACTGTAACCGGCGGTCTGCTGCAGACAGCTTCAGCCGGGCAGGTTATTACAAATACAGGAAACCTGACCTGGGAGAGTGTTGATTCTAATCGTCTGCCGGGCAATCCAATTTCACAATATAATACCAATTCTTTTGAGCGGACCGGAGATCCGAATGATCCCGGTGGTTCTGCCAATGATTACAGCGATTCGGATGCTGCTGTAATTAATGTTACCGGATCGATAGATAAGATTGACCCGTCTCCTTCTTCTTATACTATTGGCGATACTGTTTCCTATACAATTAACGTGACAGTTCCTGACGGAACAACAGGAGATCTCATTGTCAAAGATACGTTGCCGGTTGGCCTGAGTTACATCAGTGGCAGCGGCGTGGTTGTTGCAGGGACATTTGATGGTACTCTTGATACAACGCCGACGATCACACAGTCGGGTAACGATCTTCTTTTTGGCTTCGGTGATGTAAATGCAACGGATACCGGAGCCAATGACAATACTTTTACCATCACTTTTGATGCACTGGTGACAAATATTGCAGCCAACAGCTCCGGCAGCTCGCTCACTAACCAGGTATCCATGAGTTTTACAGATCCGGCAAATCCGGCCGGGTCTTCACTGACCATTGAAGATCCTACCGATCCCACAGTACATGTAACGGAACCCCGGATAACAACCACAAAACAGGTAGAAGACGTGGATGGTGGGGCAGGAGATAGTCAAGCCGATAATCTCCAGGATGTCATGCGCTATACCGCACGTTTCACCAATACCGGAACCTCCACTGCCTACGAGGTTTCGGCTCTGGATACCCTGCCTCCGGGATTGGGTAATTTAACGCTGGAAAGTGCAGTGTATCATAACACCGGTGCCGGAACGGACACGGATATATCTGCTTCGACCAGTGGTGTGGATAATGGTAATGATACCATCAGTTTTGCAAGTACTGACGGAGATTCCTGGGATGTGGCTGTCGGTGATTATATTGAGGTAAAGTATACGGTCGAGGTGCTGGGTGCATGGTTCGTCAGTGGTAATCACACCAACAGTATTGATGCTGACTGGTCCAGCAGGGACGGCACCGATCCCGCTGAAAGAATATATGATGATACAGCGGCTCGTAATCCGGGACTGTCTCAGGATGGTACGCAGGATACGGCAACGGCAACGTTCACTGTACCCAGAGGCGATGCCAATCTGGGGGATCGTGTCTGGTTTGATGCCGATGCAGACAGGTCGCAGGATGTGGGAGAGACAGGTATCGGTGGGGTTCATGTAATTACTACGGTGGATGTTGGTGGTACGCTTTACACGGCTACGGCCATAACAGATGTAAACGGAGAGTATAATTTTACTCATCTACAGGGTGCACCCTATACGGTTACTGTGGACTCTTCCACTCTCCCGGCAGGAATGGTTCAGACATTTGATTACGAGTGGAACAGTCCGGTTGGAGATGGTCTGAATCATACAGCACAGTATACTCTGGCCAATAATGAAACTTTTACCGGAGTTGATTTCGGTTATACCGGGATCGGGTCCATTGGTGATTTTGTCTGGTACGATACCAATCAGGATGGTGTTCAGAATGAAAGCGGAATGGGGATTAACGGTGCATCTGTAACCCTTCGTGGGGATTTGGATGGAGACGGCATATATGAATACAGTGCCACGACAACGACGGCAGACGACAGTTCGGGGAATCCTGGATATTATATCTTTGAACACCTGCCGTTTGTGAATTACACGGTTACAGTGGACAGTATGCCCAATAACCTGACCCATGAAACATACGATCTTGATGGTACCGGTACACTGGATACAACTGTCGTTTCAGAGGCGGCAATTGCCGCAGTGACAGATGTGACCAATGCGGATTTCGGCTATGTGGGCACAGGCTCCATCGGTAACAGAATATGGGAAGATACCAATGCGGACGGCGTTCAGGATGGCGGAGAGCCAGGCCTTGGTGGCGTTACAGTCACCCTTTCAGGTGTCGATCTCAACAATGATGGAACCTCGGACACCCTGACAACCGTGACGGCTGCGGACGGAAGCTATTCCTTTGCCGGCCTTCCACCCGGAGATTATACGGTTACGGTTGATTCGACCTCCATGTCCTCGGACTATATCCAGAGCGGGGATCCCGATGCGATAAAAGACAACAGTTCCAGTCATGTTCTGTCCTTGGGTGAGAACTACACGGAAATGAATTTTGGTTACACGAAAACAGGATCCATAGGTGACACAGTCTGGTTTGATGCGGACGGAAACGGTGTTCAGAATGGTAGCGAGCCGGGCTTTTCCGGAGTCAAAGTGACCCTGGTGGGGGATGTAGATCTTGACGGAACTCCGGATACCCTGACAACATACACGGATGCAGACGGGCATTACCTGTTTAATACACTCCCCGTGGGTAACTACTCGATAACGGTGGATACGGCCACTCTTCCTGGCGGCATCAGGCAGACTTTTGATAATGACGGTCTGGCGACAGCAGATACAACGTCAGTTACTCTTGGTTATGATGAGGACAATCAAATAACGGATTTCGGGTATACGGGAACGGGGTCAATCGGCGATCAGCTCTGGATTGACCAGAACCAGAACGGCAGGATGGATTCCGGGGAGTTACCACTTGCAGGGGTGAAAATATGTATCGGTATTGACCTGGATGGAGATGGAAGACCCGATTATACGGAGACAACCGTCACGAACGGAGCAGGCAACTATATTTTCGATAACCTGCCTGCAGGTGCTCATACGATCTGTGTTGATCCATCGACACTCCCCGCCGGTGTTCAGCAAGTATTTGATCCGGACGGCCGCCTGGATAACGGAACCACCGTTAATCTGAGAGCGGGAGAGCATAACAGAAGTACTGATTTTGGGTATATCAGTTCAACAGAGTTAAATAATTCGCTTCCGGGAGAGGGTGTAATTAGCACAGGGCTTCTTTCGGACCCGCTTCTGTTCTTTCAGGCGTCTGGGGGCAGAATGGGGAAACGTTCTTTCCCTTCCAGACAGAGCCTCTTGTCTGGCCCACACCGGTTCTACCGGTATCTCCGGTTTACAGCGGATATGCCGAGCCCGGGACAACTCTGTCACTCGTTTTATATGATATGAGTGGAAACCCGGTTGGATACCAGTCAGTTATGGCTGATACTGCCGGGAACTGGCTGGCAAGTTTTCCGGGAACAGTGCTCTTTGATATGCCTCACCACATGGAAATCACGCAGACCCGATCAACATATAATGCGAGCAGTGAAGGATTTTTTAATATGCGGACGTATTTCAGTCCCAATTATACCAGTATGGTGTTTTCAAGCGTGCACCTTGATGTGGAGGCGGTTTTTGCCTACATGCCAGAGAATGTATTGGAGTCGATGCACCGAAGTAATCTGTCCATTTCTGATGTGACCTGGAACAGTTCGGCTGAATATGAGACTCTTTCACCATCAACATTACCGGCAAATAATAGTCATTAATGAGATAAGTATCAAAGGAAAGGGTAAAGATGAGAATAAGAAAGGTTATTTGGGGAGCAGTTATTATTCTACTGACGTGTTCTACTGCTTCTTTAGCCGCTGAAAAACAACAGACTGATTTTGGCTTTGTGGTTAACTCGTCAGAAAAAGGGAACGAGGATTACAATACATTCAGGACAAAGATATTTAAGAGGTATTCCACTCTTATCAAGCAAATGCAACAGATGGAGGATAATTATTCCAGTATTTTCTCCCGCAAATCTGTCTCCGGTCTGGTTATTGACCCGGGCGCCATTCCAAAAGAATACAGCTCCTGGTGGCGATCAAGAGTAAACGGACAGATTAATAAGATGGTTCCTGAGGTTTCCATGGACATCACAGGCCTTTTTACCCGGGCTGTTAAATATTCATCACAGATTAAAGTGTTCAGCGACCTGCCCTTGATCCGGAAAACGGCTGTTCAGGAAGCTGAGGGTCCGTATGATTTCAGAATTTTTGCCGAGACAAGTCTGCGTGATATTAATGAACCGGTTGGAGATGACCTGAAAACCGGTGGGGAACTGCGCTATAAAGAGAATTCAAAGAATCTGGAATACGGAGTACGAAAGAAGTTTCTGTTTGGCACAGAGGTTGAACTCAAGCAGAATATCGGCGATATGGACACAAATTCCATCTATTTTCAGCCGAAAGATCAGGCAAGGACAGGAACCTCCCTGTCAATTACCCAGCCGCTGCTCAAGCGGTTTGGTATCAGCTATAATCGAGCCTATATAGACCTAGCAAACCTTGACAGTTCAATTGCCGGAGAAGAATTGAGACGCAATGTGGAGAGTCATCTCCTGGAAGTAGCCCGTGCCTACTGGAGTCTTTACCTGGAGCGGTCACTTCTTGTTCAGAAGGAACGGCTGGCCAGAAAAAGCAGAGAAATCTACGGCCAGATGAAAAGTCGAACAGCCGTGGATGTTCCGCCAAGTCTTTTGGCCAGGGCAAGATCCCAGGTCAATGCCCACGAACTCGGAGCCATGCAGGCGGAGTACGCAATGTTGAATGCCCAGTCCAGGATACGGGCCCTGGTCAATGATCCTGGTCTGCTCAATGCGAATGGCTTGGAAATTGTTACCAGTCAACTGCCATCCCATGAAAGATTTGATATCGATTTCCATAATACTCTGGACGCGGCACTTTCTTCTCGTCCCGAGATTGGCCAGGCGGTTAGACATATCCAATCTGCCTATCTTCTGCTGAACCAGTCCGAAAATGAGTTATGGCCGGATCTTGATCTGTTTTTCCAGATGTACACCAAGGGTATTGAAGGTGATTATCAGTATGGTGATGCATATTCCAACCAGTTTGACGAGGGAGAGCCTAGCTATGTTGCCGGCCTGCGACTCCAGTATTCACTGGGGAATAATGGTGCGGCTGCCAGAAATACCCGGAAGAAACTGGAGATTCGGCAGTTGTTGCATCAGTTGGATACTACGGTTCAGAATATACTGCTTGAGGTCCAGGTCTCACACCGTGAGGTTGAAAAAAACTATCGCTCCATGGTGCAGTCCTACCAGATGATGCTTGCCGACGATGAGGAGGTTAAGGCATTGTACGCACGCGTTGACTACCTGCTGGCAAATAATGACCCTTATGGTGACGTACTGTATCGTCTGATGGATGCATTGGAGCGGTTAACCAGATCGGAGGAACTGTTTACTAAAAGTGAGTTGACTTACAACTACTCTCTCTACAACCTGTACAGAGCAATGGGGTCCTGGTTAAAAAGAATGATATACGTATTGAAGAAGAAGGTTCGGACAGTGATGGATTGCCGGCAATTCTCGTTAAAAAACAGTAAGATAAACTGTCTTTTTGTTCTGTTTGTTATTTTTTCCCCACCTGGCGCCGTCACCGGTGTGGCTGGTCAGCAAGGGAGTGATGCCTTCCTGGAGCCAAATCATGTTGTTAATATCGCTTCTCCTTTTCGGGAACGGATCAATGTTATTCACGTCAAGGAGGGCGACAGGGTTAAAAAAGGTGAACTTCTTGTTGAATTGGACTCCCGTGTACTCAAAACAAAGCTTGACCTGGCAAAGGAGGTGGCATCTTTTCATGGTTTGGTTGACTCTGCCAAAGCCAGCGTCTCCATGCAGAAGAACAGGTTCATAATGTTACAGAAACTTGCGGAAACGGGCAATGCGCGGCCTCAGGAAATGATTAAGGCAAAAACCGACCTGAGCATGGCTGAGGCGCGGTTGAGAAGTGCCCGGGAAGAAAGGCGAACGAAAAAACTGGAGGTGCAGATAATCCGGGCCATGATAGAAGAAAAAAAACTGCGCAGTCCGGTGAATGGAGTTGTTGTCAAAGTATATAAACAGGAAGCGGAGCTGGCCGGTGGGGGGATCAGCCGAACCTGGTGAGTATTGCCCAGCTCCATCCATTGAAAGCCCGTTTTCATCTTGTTCCTCTACAGGTAGAACAGTTAAAGAGAGGCTCCAGTGTTGTTGTTGCAGTAAACTCTATCCAGATAACAGGTAAGGTTGATTCCATTTCGCCCATTGTTAATCCCCAGAGCGGTACAATGGAAGTGGTTGTAACCATCCCGAATGGTGATAACAGCCTGTTCAGTGGGACACTCGCTACTTTACTTTTAACGGAAAAATAAAAAAATGAAAAAACAAGTGGAAAACACAGGAAAAAGCAATGAGCAGGTAACAGTGAGATATAATGAGACATCATCTCTTTTTGCTTCCCAGTTTATTCTCAACACCAGTAGTGATGATGTTACAATTAGTTTCTCTTCCGGCCCCCTGGCGGATCCATCCGGAAATGGCACTATCCTGCCGGTTCATAGCCGGATTGCCATGACCCGGGATGGTGCGAAACGACTGTATGAAATACTTGGTTCTGTTCTGGCACAGAATAAGAGTGGTCCTGCAAATTAATCCGGACAGCCTGCATTGAGTGAGCATTCTTCATATAGCCATAGCAGCCGGAAAACGGCTGTTGTTCCTGATATACACAAGCTGTCTGAACAGTTTCTGTCATTGCCTGCAATTGCGGGGGATGAGCGGGGGCTGGTTGCCGAGTTTTTGCAACTTTCCATTGGCCTGATAAATGGGGCTGGAGGAATGTATCAGTCGGCTGCCCGGAAAAACCCGATTGAACCGGTTGAATTGTTTTCACGGCAGGCTCTTTCCTGGTCCCCTGAGCTTGGTCGGATCCTCAATGAAAACGGACAGGATGCCCTGGAGAACAGCAGGATTGTCTCCCGCGCACTTGAGGAGAATGGGGCTGTTTATCTTCTTTCATGTCCAGTTGGCAGCAGAGACAGGTACCGTGGTTGTCTTTCTTTTGTGATATTGCCTGGAAAGCAGCCGATAGAATCATTTCTTGCAGTTATTCAGCTGTTGGCGGTTATTCTCAGTTCTTTTCTTGATAAGCTGGAATCGATAACAGGGGTTGATGGCGAAAAGCTCCTGCAGTTGACAATCGCAGTTGCCGGTATTATCGGGCATCGTGGCCGCAAAGAGGCCTATCTGTATTTTAATGAACAGCTGCGCAGTTGGGCCGGGTGCGATATGGTAGCTGTCGGTTCTCTGAATGATTCAGGGCAGGTAGTACTGAAATCTTTATCTGATGTGACTTCTGTGGATTCACGCACAGAACGGTCACGTATCCTGATGAAGGGGTTGAGCGAGTGTGTAATTCATCAGCATGTCGATACCGATTCCGGTGAGGGTAATCCCGTTTTTCAGGAAATGCTGCATGTTTTTTCGCAAAAACATGCTTGTGGTCTGGCTCTTGTCAACGGAGAAGGAGTGCGGAGGGGGGCGGTTGTTTTTTTCTGGGACGGGAAAAAAAAGGATATGCGTTTTACTGACACGATCCGGGCCTCCGGCCAGATACTGGCTTCAGCTCTTTTGGCACTGGAGAACAGGAAAGGGATGAGTGGCGGCATAATAAGACTGAACCGGCTCAGGAGACTAAAAACTGGTGCCATGGTTGCTGTTATGGCGATTCTCCTTGGATTGTTCAGTCTCCTTCCCGTTCCCTTTCGAATACACGCGAACTGTTCCGTACTCCCTGTTTATAAGCGATTTGTGGTTGCCGGTTTTGATGGTATTTTAAAGCAGGCATTGGTGCAGCCCGGGGACAGGGTGCAACAGGGCCAGGTCATGGCAAAACTGGATGGTAGAGAAACGGCTCTTCTCAAGGGGTCACTTGAAGCAGAACGACAGAAAGCGCTGAAGACAAGGGATCATCATCTGGCAACAGGAGATACGGCTGCAACACAGATTGCCCAACTTGAAGTGCTTCGACTGGAGAAGCAGATTGATCTGTTGAGGGAAAGGGAACACCATCTTGTTCTCACGAGTCCCATCGATGGTATTGTTCTTGCCGGAGATATGATGAGAATACAGGGCAGTCCGGTCAATAAGGGAAAGGTTCTGTTTGAGGTCGCTCCTTTGAACAAAATGATTGTTGAATTGGGTGTGGCTGAGGAAAATATTGGCTATATCAGTCGGGGAATGTCGGTAAAGATCCGCTTTGAGGCGTTCAGGAATCAAGCCTGGCAGGGAGAGGTGCAACGGATCAAACCCGAAGCTGAAATCCGCAATAATCGAAATGTCTTTCTCGTAGAACTGGAATTTGATAATCTGGACGACAGGCTCCGACCAGGGATGAAGGGCAAAGCGAATGTCGAGGGTGGGAAAAAACCACTGGCATGGATTGTATTCAGAAAACCATGGTATACATTTCTTCAGCTCATTGATTCTCTCTGGTAAACGGTTTGGAAACAGAAAAATTACCTACTCTGCCCAGGTTGCGCAACGGACTTCGTTTCACCCCGATTATTGAAAAAGGAATATCCTGGTATATCCTCGAGGACCCTGTTCGAAACACTTATTATCGTATTGGAGTCGAAGAATATCTGTTTCTCAGTAACCTGAATTGTTCCCCGGATTTTGAAACACTCCTGCAGATGGTTGAAAAAAGGAGTGGCATACACCTGAGTTCTGAGCAGGGGCAGGCGATACTGCATTGGCTGATGGATCGGCAGTTATTGCAGGATGACAGCGGTCATCTGGCTTTTTCCCTTGAGCGTGAACAGGAATCCGCTCGTCTAAAAAGAATCAACAGGCTGAATCTGATATCCTTTAAAATACCTCTTTTGAATCCCGATCTGTTTCTTGATCGAGTTTACCCCCGGCTGTCCTGGCTGACTGGTCGAATGTTTTTTCTTTTATGGACAGTATTGGGCGTTTTGGGAATCGGGATCCTTATTGCCAGATGGTCTGAATTTACGGATCAGGTCATAGGTTTTTTTTCACCCGAAAAACTGCTGTTGATCTGGTTGATCTGGTTTTTCTTGAAACTGCTTCACGAACTTTTTCATGCTCTTGTCTGTCGTCGCTACGGTGGCCGGGTGTATGATTTTGGTATACTCTTTATTCTGTTTATCCCTCTGACTTATATTGACGCCACTTCTTCATGGAGTTTTTCTTCAAAGTGGCAGAGAATACATGTGGCTGTTGCAGGGATTTTTGCCGAACTCTGCATAGCCTGGATTGCTTTGTTGATATGGGGGGTGATTCCGGGGACGACAGCGGGACTTATTGCTCACAATACGGTGATGATTGCCGGGGTAAGCAGTCTGCTGTTTAATGCCAATCCCCTGATGCGTTTTGATGGGTATTATGTTTTGTCGGATGTGGTTTCGATTCCTAATCTGTATGGGCGGGGAATAGGTTTTATAAAAAATCTTGCCTCCTGGATTTTTTTTGGTGCCCGGAGAGAACCACTGCAGGAAAAAGGGTTATTAGGTGCCTTCATAAAACTCTATGGTGTGTCTGTCTATATCTGGAGAATTCTGGTTATCATCTCTCTTGGCTATATTGCATCCCGTATGGCGGGTGGTTTCGGTATATTTATTACATCAGGTGCTGTAATTATCTGGGTTGGAATGCCACTGGTATCACTTGTTAAACGATTGCAGAATCATAATAAACAGAATCCGGCTGTTCTTTATCGTTTTTTTGTCCGTCTGTTTATTGCTGCTGCCTGTCTTGGCTTTGGACTCCGGTACATCGGTTGGCAGGACCAGGTCAGGATTCCCGCTGTTGTTGAATACCGTCATCAGTATGATGTCAGGCCGACAGTGGATGGCTTTGTAGATGAAATGAAAGTAATGGATGGAGATCAGGTAGACAAGGGGCAGCTACTTGCAGTGCTGGAGAACCGAGAATTACGTTTTCGCTACGCATCACTGCAACTCAAACATAAAAAATTGGAAATGCAAGCGCGTCTTGCCCGGAGTCGGGGCAAGGTCAACGAGGTACAGATTCTTGAGGAACAGCTTCTTGTTCTGGACAGAGAGGTGGATGAACGGAAAAAAGATATTGATGGTCTGCAGGTTTACGCATCTGGAACCGGGACTGTTGCCGGTCTGGAGCCTGGTACGCTTCTTGGGACATATATTACCCGGGCAGAGAAATTATCCACGTTGTCAGCAAGGATCAGAAATATTTGGTGGCAAGTTGCTCCCAGGATGATATAGATCGAGTTCGTGCTCTTCTAGGCAAAGAGGTTTCTGTTGATATGAGAAAATCAGGATTTGGTCAATTTACTGCTGTGTTAGCAAAGGTTTCACCGACAGCGACAACGGATCTGGTTCATCCTGCGCTGGGCGCGGTTTTTGGAGGCCCTCTGGATGTCCGCCGCCGGGTCGTAGGCAACGGGGTGAAAAATCAGTACTACCGGTATGAACTTTTCGGGCCCAGGTTCAGGTTGGAAATCGCATTGCCAGAGGTGCTCAAGGATCGTCTCAGGGTCGGACAGTCTGCCCTGGTTCGCATCAGGGGCAACAGGGTAATGCTCTGGAAGAGAATTATTTCCCGGTTTGAGAACTGGTTGCGGAGTAAACAATGAAATACTATTTTTATGCGATAGGTGCGATATTCTGCTGGGCAAGTCTGCCCGTTGCCACCGGTTCCGGTCTTGATGAGTTCTCCACCGAAGAACTGATGTTTTACAGTTTTGCCAGTGCGACCGTCTTTCTGTATATCCAGGATATTCTCATTAATAGAAGTGCAAAGATTCATCTGCCCGGCTGGAGAGTATCTCTTATGGGTATTTGGGGGATATTTCTTTATCATTATGTCTATTATCAGGCTCTGGACCTTGTTCCTCTGGCTGAAGGTGCGATTCTGGCTACAACATGGTCGTTCTGGATTGTTGTTTTTTCTTCTTTTTTCATCTTCAGGCGGTTGAAATTATCGATATTGCTCATCGCTTTTGTCGGGTTATGCGGGGCTGGTATGGTTATTGCGGCGGGAAAGGAGTTGAGTTTTGATCTTGTCTATATGCAGGGTTACCTGCTTGCACTTTTATGCGGATTGATATGGTCGAGTTTTTCGGTTGGGTTGTCCCGAATGAAGAGAGAAACAAACCATGAGCCGATGACGGCTTTTACGCTTTATGCCGCCCTGCTGTCTGCAGTTCTTTTTATACTGACAATGCCCCATGAGGTGCCGTCTACAGCAGGGTTGTTTTCTGCAGTGTATCTGGGATGTGTTCCTCTGGGACTTTCGTTTTTCCTGTGGAACAGGGCAATGAACGGGGGGAACCTGATGGTAATCGGATTTCTATCCTATTTTACCCCTCCTCTGGCGGTGTTTCTTGTAGCAGTAATAAAAAAAGAAGCCGTTTCCGGGCAGGTTCTCCTGGGGATGGTACTGATTCTTGCCGCTTCAATTGTCGGCAAGCTGGTGCTCGACAGAAGTCAAAAGCAGGTGTAGTCCGGATGTTTTCATGAACATTGTGTAACCCACATTTCTTCCATGAGAAGGCTTGTCAAGATATAAGTTCGACGTGGCGAACCATTTTTTAAATAATCCCTGAAACGTCATGCTTCCATTCGCACTCATTTATGAACCTCTGCCAAAAAGTTCGGTGCATTGTAGGGTCCGTCCTGGAGCTGCCACCTCATCATCGGTCTTAAAAATTGTCATTGGCATATGACAGACCAGAGAAATTCACGCAGTCTTCCGGACGGGACGTTCTTTATTCAGGGCTTTATTTTCAAAATGACTTGAAAGTCTCCACTCATTTTACGTTGCTGATAAAAAGGGAAAATCATTTTTCCCTTTTCACAGTTACCGGTTGTACATAACGAACAAAACTGTCAAGGAGAATGTTCCTCTATAAATATACTCACCAAGTTCATTTTAAGTGTCACAGTATGTATTACCGGGTACTTACGGTTCCTGGGGAACATTGTCCTTGACAGGTGCAGTGAGACTATGTAACTCATGCTGCCTTTCTTCTTGATAAAACGTTACGTTTGTAAACCGGGTCATATATTTCTCCATATTTCCACAGACGATGTAGGAGTATTGCTAATTTCCTTCCCACTGCCACTACAGCTTTACGTCTTGCATTTTTCCCGCCTCTAGATGCCAGACGTAAACCAAAACGTTGCAGGTTACAGTCCTCTCCAAATGGGCCAAGAATATATTGCGCCGAATTTATCAATAGCTTTCGTAAAAACGGACTGCCAGCTTTGGTTATTCGAAGCTGTTTATCTGTCTCTCCAGATTGATCGCGACGAGGTGTCAGCCCGAGATATGGGCCAATCTGTCTGCTTTTTCCAAATCTACCAGGATCTTCAACCGTCAACACAAATGCCAGAGCTGTTATAGGACCGACTCCTTTCACTCGCCTGAGCAACTCTGTCTCAGGATACCGCTCACTGCTGATACTCTCGATTTCTTTATCCAAAGCTTTAATTTGTTCGTTAAGCTGTGCAATGAGTATCAGTACAGGTCCAAGGCCAAGCTGCAACTGTTGAGGAATATGGGATATAGCCTTTTTATGAAAACATTCTGTGCTACAACTTGGTAACCGCTCACCAAAGGATTTTACAATGCCACGAACATGATTAATCTGACTAGAGCGGGTTCTCACCAATAAATCTCTTGAGTGCAATAGTGCAAGATCCGCTTGTACCTGTTCACCTTTATGTTGTATCGGATAAAGCAAATTGGGATCGAATCGTGCTATCCTTGCAAGCATTTCAGCATCTCGCTGATCTGTCTTACAATCACTCTCCCATATTGCACGTAGTTTTCTTGGGTTCCCCACTAAAACATTACAGCCCATGGAGCTCAGGAGTCTACTCATCCATGGGGAATGAGTTCCCGCTTCAATAGCGACCGTAGTTCTTTTATATTTCCTAAAAAATTTTCTTATGGATTCTACATTGTTGTCTATAGATTTACTCAGCAGGATGGTACCTCTGTCACCCACAATACAAACAAAATTTGTTTTATCGCCTAAATCCATTCCAATTGTTATACTGTTCATGGCTGGTTCTCCTTTTTTTGCAGCATCATGACTGCGTTTTATAGTTGAGCATGTTCTATAACATAGCTCGGGAGAACCAGCCTTCTCATTTTACCTCATCAGTTTTTACCTGCCGTTGCAAGATAATCGGTGATTCGGATTCTGTATTCTACTATATCCTTTCGCAGAGAGGAGAGACTTGCCATTTTTTCGTCCACACGGGAGATGTGACTGTCCAGTATTTCAATGAGTTTCGGGGTGATTGTTGTAAAATTTTTCTCGTTAATATCAAAAATATCAGAGAGTTCCTGGATTTCTTTTAAGGAAATACCCAGGTTTTTCAGTTTCAGGATAAACTTGAGACGGAGAATATCATCCCTGTTATAGCTCCTGGTTCCCCCCCCAGCCGGTCAGTTTTGCCCATAAGTCCAATTTCTTCATAGTAACGAATCGTACGGGTGGTAATGCCAAGGCTTTTTGCCAGTGCTCCGATCTGGACCGGTTTGTCTTCTGTGGGGCTCATGTTCTGTTCCTGTATTTCAACGGACTGGTGGGCAGTCATTCAAATCGATTAATTAGTTTACCTTTACGTAATATGTTCTTTGCAAAATATCATGAGAGCCGGGGTGCTGTCAATTGAAAAGTAATTTCAATTAAACTGTTTTTTTAGTTGATTGCCTGATCTGGTAAAAAGGATGCAAATATTCTTGACCTTTACGTAAACATTATTTATAAACCTTTTTATATTTTGTGGATTCATGATATGCTGCCGGAAGAGTTATTCAGGCAATTTGTAACAGTAACTGGAGAAAACAATGGAATTTACACGTGAAATTTACTGGAATGTGGGGCATGGGGTCTGGACGCTGCTGCCCATGTATCTTCTGACCCTTGGGGCGTTTTTTGTGCTGATCAAGCTGTTTCTACAACGCATTGCCGTGTATAAACAGGGGTTGCCGCTGGAGCGAACCGATCGTACTGCGGACCGGATCCAGGGAATGATCACGAAAATACTGTTCCAGCAGAAAGTTATCCGGGTGAGGTGGCCGGGTCTGTTGCATGGCATGTTCTTCTGGGGATTCGGTCTGCTTTTCATTGGAACCTGCCTTATTGTTGTCCAGGCTGATTTTACAGATCTGCTTTTTGATGTGAAATTCCTGACAGGTACATTTTACAAACTTTTCTCCATTGTTCTTGATCTGGCAGGTCTTGTCTGTATTGTCATGCTGGCGGGGTTGCTTGTCAGGCGTTATTTTTTTCCTCCCGAAGGGTTGGAGACGAAAAAAGACGATGCTGTCATGCACGGACTGCTTCTTGCCATTCTTCTTACCGGTTTTGTGATCGAAGGGGCCCGGATGGCTGTAACTGAAATGGGTACTCCACTTGCCAGCTGGTCACCGGTAGGGCTGGGGGTTGCCTCGCTCCTGTCCGGCCTGGGAGAGCCGACCCTTCTTCTCCTGCACAAGGGGACCTGGTGGTTTCATCTTCTTCTGGTGATGGCTTTCTTTATTTTAATTCCCTCCACTAAATTCCGTCATATCATTACCACCAGTGCCAATTATTTTTTCGAGGATCTGGGACCAAAAGGAAAACTGGTCAATCTTGACCTGGAAGATGAGGATGCTGAAACATTCGGGGCGACCAACCTGAAGGAACTGACATGGAAGGATATCTTCGACAGTGATGCCTGCACTCTCTGCAAGCGCTGTCAGGATCGCTGTCCTGCTTACAATACCGGAAAACCGTTATCGCCCATGAAGCTGGTCAACCAGATTGGAGATGCCGCTTTCAATGATCCGGATGTAAACCTGATTGAACTGATCGGTAAGGATGTGCTCTGGGCCTGTACCACGTGCCGGGCCTGCCAGGAGATCTGTCCTGCATCCATTGAACATATAAGCAAAATCGTAGACCTCAGGCGGAGTATGGTCCTGATGGAAGGGGAATTTCCTGGTGATGAGGTAATGACAGCAATGGAAGCCACCGAAGTCAACGGCAATCCCCTGGGAATCGGTTATGCGGAACGAGGCGAATGGGCGGAAGAGCTGGGTGTGCACGTGCTGGCCGAGGATAAGGAAATCGATGTCCTCTATTTTGTCGGTTGCTACGGTTCCTTTGATAAGAGAAATATTGCCGTTGCCAAAAGTTTTGTGAAACTGTGTCAGGCGGCGGGAGTCAGGCTCGGCATACTCGGTAAGGAAGAAAAATGCTGTGGCGAACCCATGCGCAAGATGGGTAATGAGTACCTGTACCAGACCCTGGCCATGGAAAATATTGAACTGATAAACTTCTATGATATAAAGAAAATAGTCACAACCTGCCCCCACTGCTATAACACGCTTGAAAAAGATTATCGTGATCTCGGTCTTGAGGTTGAGGTGGTAACATACACGGTTTTTCTTGAGGAATTGATTCAGTCTGGCAGGCTGAAGATTCATTCCGAAAACCTCTCCTGTACCTACCATGATTCCTGTTACCTGGGGCGACACAACGATATTTATGACGCGCCTCGTTCACTCATCCGTGCCGCAGGTGGCAGCCTGGTTGAAATGAAGAAGAACAGGGCAGAAGCATTTTGCTGCAGTGCCGGAGGTGGCCGGATAATGGCCGAGGAGAATATCGGTGAGCGGATTAATATCAAGCGGGTCAATATGGCTATGGAAACCGGGGCAGAGATACTGCTGTCCAACTGTCCCTTCTGCCTGACCATGTTTGAGGACGGTGTCAAAGGGGCAGAGGTGGAAGAACAGTTAACCCCCAGAGATATTGCCGAAATTCTGGCGGAAAGGATTCAGGCGTAAACCGGCATGGCTGGACCAGATAGCTCAGCCATTTTATGCCCTTTGGGTATTTATGCCCTTTGGGTACAACAAGCTGATGAAAATCCGACTACAGCAATACAATCCTCGAAAGAGGGATTTTTCAGATAACTGTTAAATTACAAAAAACAATCGGAATTGGAGGCAAACAATGAAGATTCTTGTCTGTATAAAGCAGGTTCCTGATATGGAATCCAAGTTTAAAGTCGACGACAGCGGGACCTGGTATGACAGGGCCGATCTTGCCTGGAGAATGAACGAATATGATGAGTATGCTGTAGAGCAGGCTGTACAGTTGAAAGAGCAGGTGGGTGATAGCGATCTCACCGTGCTGTGCATAGGCGGGGATCAGGTCAAGGAAACAATGAAAAAAGCCCTCGCCATGGGATGTGATCGTGGGGCCCATATTCTCGATGACGAGGTGAGCACCAAGGAACCCTACCAGATTGCCTCCATTATCGCTGAATATGCTCAAGATAAAAGCTTTGATCTTATTTTTACCGGTATGCAGTCCCAGGATCGAGGCAGTGGACAGGTGGGTATATTGGTAGCTGAATTTCTGGGACTGCCTAGTGTTTCCACCATTGTTGACTTTGTGTACGAGGATGGAAAAATCGATGTCAAGCGAGAGCTTGAAGGTGGTGTCAAGGCCTGTGTCGGTCTGTCTGCACCCGCCCTGCTAACCTGCCAGCTTGGCCTGAATACTCCACGTTATCCCACGTTGCCCAATATCATGAAGGCCAAGAAAAAAGAACTGCTTTCCATTCCTGTTGAAGATCTGCTCAAGGTTGAGGCGAGGCAGGAAACTGCCAGGGTGTATTTCCCCGAAAAGAAAGGTGGTGGGCTTGTGCTGGAGGGTGAGGTCGACCAGCTTGCCGATCAGTTGATTCAGATTTTGAAAGAGAAAACAGGTGTTTTTGCATAAGGGGGAATGATATGAAACTGTTACTTATAGCGGAGTACAGAGATGGTCAATTGCTGGCGGGTTGGAGTGAACTGCTGGCATTTTCCAGAGAAATGGGTGGAGAAAGTGTGTTTTTCCTGGTCGGCAGCGAAGAACATTTACCGACCTGTGACGAAAAACTCTATCTGGCTGACAGTTCTGCCTGTGGTGAATACAATCCCGATCTTCATAAGAAGCTCATCGTTGATATCGTAAACAAAGAGCAGCCTGACATGGTAGTTTTCAGCCATTCTTCCTATGGTTGGGATCTTGCTCCACGTGTGGCTTTTGCCTTGGGAGCTTCGCAGGTTTCCGAGGTGGTTGATGTTTCGGACGGTGTACCTGTGATTCCTGTCTGCAACAGCAAATTGAGGCGTGAGGTGAAAATAAAAACAGATCAGGCCGTAGTCACTCTTCAGGCGGGCGCTTTTGGCTTGCAGGAAGAGCCATCCGGTACACCTACCGTGGAGAAAATTTCTGTTGACGCTGCCGGAAGGACGACTTTCACCGGGTACGAACAGGCTGAAAGCGGTGGGGTCGATCTGGCCAAAGCTTCTGTAATTGTCAGCGCTGGTCGTGGAATAGGCAAGCCCGAGAATGTAGAAATGATAGCTGGTCTTGCCAGGGCTCTTGGTGGTGAATATGGGGCGTCCAGACCTGTTGTTGACTCCGAATGGGTGGAACATAACAGACAGGTAGGTACGACCGGGCAGACTGTCGCTCCCAAGCTGTATGTTGCCTGTGGTATTTCCGGTGCCATTCAGCACCTTGCCGGCATGAAAAAATCAGAATTTATTGTTGCGGTTAATACCGATAAGGATGCCCCGGTGGGAGAGGTGGCTGATGTCCTTGTTGTTGCCGATCTCAAACAGTTTGTTCCGGTGTTGACCGAGAAAATAGAGTCCCTGTAAACGTCGGAGCAGCCAAAATGATAGAATCAGTTTTTCAGGAACTGGCCGAACTGTTCGTGCCGGGCACTGTGACAGAGCCGGTCAGTTTCTATTTTTCCCTGGGTGAGTGTAAAAAGACGGTGAAATTATCTCCCGATACCTGTCTTGTGGAGGATGGTCGTACGGTTGAAAATGCGGATTGTGTCTGCAAAACCAGTCCCGACTTTTTTATGAAAATCTGGCGGGAAGATTATAGACCAGGTATGAAGGATTTCATGACTGGCGTGATAAAATCAAATAATCCTGGTGCGCTGCAGGATTTTCTGCGCTGCTTTGGTAAAAGTGCATAAGGGGGACAGTTTCAATGAAAGCTTTAACTGAAATAAAAGTCAGGGGATATCACTGTGATTTTTATGGACATGTGAATAACGCCCGATATCTCGAATTCTTTGAAGAAGACAGGTGGGCTCGCCTTGAATCATCCATCGATCTGCAGAAGTGGGCAGAAAAAGGGTTGATTTTTCTTGTTGTAAATATCAATGTCAATTATCGCAGTGCTGCCCCGGTTGGTGCAACACTCGCAGTGATTTCACGTCTTGAAAAAATTGGTAACAAAAGTGCAGTGTTAAAGCAGGAAATAGTATATAAGGAAACTGAGGAACTTGTGGCGGATGCCTTGGTGACCTTTGTGGTTCGGGATCGCAGCGGAGCGGTCGAGATGACAGGAGAGATCCTGAAAGAGATAGAAAAGCTGGGGTAATTTTTTTTTATCACCATGAAACTTGGCTAACCTTGAGATGTGACAATTGTATCATGGTGAGTTTTATTCGTAGTCAGGTTTTTAAGAGTGACAGCAGAAAACATGTTTCTTCGTTTTAAGGTTGACATTCATTGCGTTTATGGATTACACAAAGATAATTGAAAAGATAATTGCATTCTTCGTATTGACTTGAACGTAAAGGTTAGATTCGCTGTGATTGCTATGGAGCGTCTGCCGGATCATGGCAGACATGAGAATGAAATAGACAGAGGGGAGATGAGCATGAAAAAAAGGATATCTGTGTTAGCGTTGGCGTCCATTTTTGCGGCAGGTTCGGCATTAGCGTCCGGCTGGAGAATACCTGAGCAGTCCGTTGATTCAACGGCAAAAGCAGGTGCAAACGTTGCATCAGCTTCGCGGGCTGACGCTTCCTATTATAATCCCGCCAATATGTCCTGGATGGATGATACCTGGTATTTGGAGGTTGATGCAACATACATCTACCTTTCTGAAATTGACTATGAAGACGCGCGTAATCCCGCTTTTAATTCAAGTTCCGAGTCGGAAAACTTCTTTGTGCCCACCGGTTTTGCAGTTTCTCCACTGTTCGGTGGTTTTCGCTTTGGTTTTGCAGTGGTTGCTCCTTACGGTCTTTCAAAGCAATGGAAAGACCCTTACGCGAAAGCTGTAGCCGAGGAGTTTTCACTGACTGTTATTGAAGTCAATCCGACGGTTTCCTATAAGATAGGTGATATGTTTTCAATAGCAGCCGGGCCTCGGATGCTCTATGCCGATGCCACGGTTAAAAGCGATGCTTCAGGCCTTGGGGTTCCCCTGTCCAGAGACATGGACGACAGTACTGTAGAGTGGGGGTGGAATGTTGCAGCAGCTGTTAAACCGATAGAGCCTTTAAATATTTCCGCCACCTATCGTTCCCATGTGGACCTGGATTTTGAAGACAATGCCAGACTGAATCTCATGGGGACGAAGTTGACCCTGAGTACCGATGTTTCCGTTCCCGCGCCCGCTGTATTTACCCTGGCAGTTGCCTATGATGTTCTTGAAAATCTGAATGTGGAACTGGGGTGGGACAGAACATTCTGGTCAGAATACGATAAGCTTGATTTCAATTTTTCTCCGACGGTACCGGGTAATCCTTTCGAGCCACCGGTCGAAAAGAACTGGGATGATTCCGACGCCTTCCGTATCGGGCTGACCTATGCACTCAATGATTCCCTGACTCTGATGGGTGGTTTTGCCTTTGATAACAATCCTGTTCCTACTGAGACCGTTTCCTTTGAATTACCGGATTCCGATGCTTTCCTCTATTCCCTGGGAGCCCAGTATAAGATCAATGAGAAACTGGAAGTGGGTCTTGGTTTCCTTTATGACTACAAGAAAACCAGGACCGTTAAGGTGACACCAACTGACAGGGTCTATGGTGAATTTACCAATGCCTCTGCTATTTTGATTACAGCGGGATTGAATTATAAGTTTTAAGGCCACCATACGAGAAAAACAGGTGCAGCTCTTTACTGTGTATTGCAGTAAAGAGCTGCTGTCTGAATTGACTGCACCGTTTATATGGATCTGACTCTGCCTGACTGTCAGAGACCCCGCATCGCTTCAGGTTTCAGGTTGATTTTTCCCTGGAGAGCCCTGCTGATCAACTCCATGGTTGCAGCTTTGTCAGCCGGCAGTTTTGCTTTGATCGGCAGATAATTTGAAGCATGATTGGCGTGAAAATAACCGTCTGAGAGCTCAGTGTTGTCAAGCATGATAAAGAGTTCTTCCAGCATTTCAGCAGCATTCAAGAGATAAAATTCTCCCTTTTGCCAGCTATTGTACAGTGGTGTTTCCGGTGTAAGCATAAGGCTGAGTGCTCCCACATATTCGGGATCAATTGCCGTCAGAACCCGACCGGTTTCCTCAGCATGAATGCGGGATCGGATTTTCTGGGCAATGCCCAGAAGAACAGTGATGGAGAGTTTGATACCGCTTTTGCGGATTTTTTTTCCCATCTCAATCATTCTGGCAGAATCTGAACCTTTGTTGATGGCCTGCAGGGTGACATCATCTCCAGACTCAAGCCCCATATAGGCAATACCGAGCCCCAGGTTTCGAAGTTCTTCCAGTTCTTCCCTGCTTTTTCTACGAATGGATTTGGTGTTTGCATAAACCCCGACCCTGGTGACCCAGGGAAGTTTTTCCCTGATAGCGGAAAGAATTTTTACAAGTCTTTTCTGGGGCAGGATCAGAGCGTCTCCGTCGCAGAGAAACAGTCTGTTCTGGTGACGACAGTGCTGTGCTGCAAAATCGATATCAGCCATGATGATATCGTCGTTTTTAATGGAAAATCGACTTTCCTTATACATTCGACAGAAGGTACATTTGTTGTGAGAACAGCCGGTGGTTACCTGTAACAGTATGCTGTAGGCTTCGCTGGGTGGTCTGAAAATATTTCCCTGGTAGTCCATTGTCATTCAGTCCTCTTGATATGAAGTTATCGTTTACGTTAAGATAAATATAAGCTATCTTTTCTGAAAAGGAAAGATGCTGGATGTTTCAATGATGCAGTTACCATGGATTCGGGTTGAAAGTAACCTGAAGGAGAAGAGAATACAATGAGTACATATAGATACCTGTTTAAACCGCTTGATCTTGGTTTTACGACGTTGAAGAACAGAATTTTAATGGGCTCCATGCATACGGGTCTGGAGGAAGGAAAAAATGGTTTTGAACGGATGGCAGCATATTTCAGTGCCCGGGCAGCGGGGGAGTCGGTCTTATTGTAACCGGAGGTGTCGCTCCGAGTCGGGCAGGGTGGATTGCCCCGTTTTCCATCAGGCTCTCAAAAGAATCTCAGGTCAAACAGCATCGCCTTGTGACAGATGCTGTCCATCAAAACGGGGGAAAAATCTGTATGCAGATCCTCCATTCAGGCAGGTATGGTTACCATCCCCTCTGTGTCGCTCCCACGTCTATCAGGGCACCAATTAACAGGTTTAAACCAAGAGCCCTGAGCAGTCGGGGGGTCAAGTCAACCATCGATGATTTCATTAATTGCGCGGTACTGGCTGGCAAGGCAGGGTATGACGGTGTTGAAATCATGGGTTCGGAAGGTTACCTGATCAACCAGTTTATCGCAGGCAAAACAAATCGGCGTGATGATGAATGGGGTGGTTCTTTTGAGAAGCGGATTCGTTTTCCCCTGGCAATTGTAAAAGGAATCAGGGAGGCGCTCGGCACTAATTTTATTATAATTTACCGTCTTTCCATGCTTGATCTGGTCAAAGACGGCTCAACCTGGCAGGAAATTGTCCATCTGGCCAGGGGAGTAGAGGAGGCAGGGGCTACAATCATTAATACGGGGATTGGCTGGCACGAGGCTAGAGTACCGACAATCGCCACCATGGTACCCAGAGCTGCGTTTACCTGGGTGACGAAGCGACTCGTGGGGGAGGTATCAGTACCCCTGGTAACCACCAATCGAATAAATATGCCTGCCGTAGCCGAACAGGTTCTTGAGAGCGGATGTGCTGATATGATCAGTATGGCCAGACCATTTCTGGCAGATCCTGAGTGGGTTAACAAGGCAAAAGAGGGGAGAGAAAAAGAGATCAATACATGTATCGGCTGTAATCAGGCTTGTCTGGATCATATTTTTTCTCGCAAAACTGCCACCTGTCTCGTTAATCCCCGAGCCTGTCATGAGATGGTTCGTCCCTTTGTAAAAAGTTTATCCCAAAAACGTGTGGCCGTGGTGGGTGGAGGTCCAGCTGGACTGGCATGCGCAACAGTTGCTGCTGCAAGAGGACACAGGGTAACACTTTTTGAGGCAAATAATGAAATTGGCGGGCAGTTTCGCCTTGCACGCAGGATACCCGGGAAAGATGAATTTGAAGAAACCCTGCGCTACTTCGATCACCAGTTGGAGCTCAATAGAGTGGATGTACGGTTGAATCACAGGGCGGTTACGGCAGACCTGCAGGGGTTTGATGAAATTGTTCTCAGTACAGGTGTAGTTCCCAGGAAAATTGAGTTGGAGAGTGAGGGTAAAATAAAAATTTCAGTTTATAGCGAAGTTCTACTGGGTGAAAAGAAGATCGGAGAGCGAGTGGCTATAATCGGTGCCGGTGGAATCGGCTTTGATATGGCGGAGTTTCTGCTTCACAGGGAAAATGTGGCGGAATCGGTAGATTCTTTTATGGCTCTGTGGGGTGTAGACAGGGAATACCGAGATGCCGGAGGTTTGATGAAACCTGGATTTGTCCCCGCCGACAGGGAGATTTTCCTGTTACAGAGAAAGAAGACCAAGCCTGGTGCGGGTCTTGGCAAGACCACGGGTTGGATACATCGAACAGTGCTTAAAAAATCCGGTGTAAAGATGTTGAACGGAGTAGAGTATCTGTTTATCGATAATGATGGATTTCATATCCGTCAGGATGGTGAAAAAAAGGTTCTGAAGGTGGACGATGTGGTTATCTGCGCCGGACAGTTGTCGGAGCTGTCCCTGGCGGAAGATCTGGATAAGGTCGGTATTGCGTATCATCTCATCGGTGGGGCCCTGAAAGCCGGTGAGCTTGATGCCAAAAGGGCTATTGCCCAGGGAGTCGAACTTGCTGACGGTTTTTGAGATTAAGGTTAATGTGACACCATAAAATCATATCGTTCCAGCAGGGAATGAATGGCTCCTTTTGTGGTAAGTCTGCTGGAATAGAGACTGAATCCGTTTACATAAAACTCTGGGCTTTCAAGAAAACTGTTAGTCACAAGAAATTGCTGCAGGTGTCGGATCGGGCAGTTTTTCAGCCTGGCCAGGGTGATATGAGGAGAATATTTTCGGTTTTCTCCCCGGATACCGATTATTTTAAGAGTATTTTCTATTCGTTTGCGTAAAAGAGTAAGTGGCTCCTTCGGCCTCACTCCTGCCCAGAGAACACGGGGGTGGAACGGGGTGGAAAAACGCCAACTCCCTTGAGACGGAGAGCAAAACTTTTATTTTCCAGAGCTGTTTCCTGGAGACACTCCTTTATATCCAGCAGCTTTCCTCCTTCAACCTCGCCTATGAACTTCAGGGTAAGGTGGAGCTGGTCGGTGGGTACCGTTCGCGCCCGGGGCAGTGAACTGCCAAGCCCGGTTAATCCTTTCCTGATATTGTCCGGCAGATCGACGGCAATAAAAATCCGTTTCAATTGTTCTCCCCTCTGCTGCTCAATTGCAGGATGGCCATATTGGCAATGATGAGACCGAAAATTCCTGTGATCGTTGGAAGGCTCCCGAGACTGTTGCGTTTTCTGCCTCTGTCTGCAAAAGGAGTTTCTCCGATAATTTTTTCCTTTGTATTTTCCTGTGCTTTTTTATAATCGAAGTTGATCTTCTCCGTTGAATAAACAACGCGTATGCCGTGGGTGATATTTCTTTTTCTCAGCCGTTTACGTAAGTGTTTTGCTAGAGGGCAGCCGGTAGTATCAAAAAGATCACCTGTCCTGATGAGCAAAGGGTCAGTGCGAAGGGCTGCGCCCATGGAGCTGATTGTGGGGATTTCAAGGTGAAAGGATGCCGACAGGAGTTGACTCTTTGGATTGAGAGAATCAATGGCATCAATTAACAGATCCGGAGGTGGGGAAAGGATTTTTTCGAGAGTTTCTTCTCCTGCAAAAAGCTGTTGAGATTCTATTCGGCAATGGGGATTGATGGTCAACCCTCTCTCTCTGGCTGCCTCAACCTTTGGTTTTCCCAGGGTATTTTCCAGGGCAAGAATCTGTCTGTTTATATTACTGGGTTGCACTGTATCAAAATCGACAAGACGCAGATTACTTATCCCGGCCCGAATAAGTCCTTCCAGGGCATATCCTCCAACGGCTCCAAGACCGACTATGGTCACTCTTTTTGACTGGAGTAATTGGAATTTCTCATTGCCGAGTAACTGTCTGGTTCTTTTAAAACGGTCCATGGAATTTGAGTTCTGAAGTTTTATCTTAAAATTCCACCATGGAAGGTGTTTTGTCGCTGTTGGGATTTTCATTTGCTTCTTGCAGCTGAACTTTTTTTTAGTCCGGCCTGCATTTATCGAACTATGGTTACCATACCCCTCGACAGGCGAAAAGAATAATTTTCAAGGTTTTCTTTATAAAAAACAGACTTGACACAGAAACGATAATTAATTACATATGATAATAGTTACTAACAACAGGAGCCCTATGCAACTTCGAATGACAAATCAGCGGGAGATTATTCTCAGCGAGCTGAAAAAAAGCAGACAGCACCTGACCGCTGATGAGTTGTATGACAGGGTGAAAAAGGATATGCCGAGGATCAGCCTGGCAACCGTTTATCGGAACCTGGAAATTCTCTCCGAGGCAGGATTGATCGGAAAACTGGAAATCAGTGGCCGGCAGAAGCGATTTGATTATGATGTCTCAGAGCATGATCATATTTATTGTGCAATCTGTCACCGGGTTGATAACCTGGATATTGACCGTCAGGGGTTGCATGCCAGGGAAATCAAGGCTGTGAAAGGTTACCGTGTTTCAGGTTACAGGCTGGAAATTGTGGGTATCTGTCCGGCCTGTCAGAAAAAACAGGAAAAAAAGGAGAAGGAAAAATGAGTGGATGTGGATGTTCCGCCAAGTCAAAGGAATTAAGCAGTGAACACAAGCAGGTTCTTGAGGCTCTGGCAAAATGTGATGGTCCCTGCGGGAATAAGGATATCGTTGCTGCCACAGGACTTGAAAAAAAGGTTGTGACCAGTAAAATTACGGCCCTGAAAAAGAAAGGTCTGGTAGACAGTCCTGTTCGCTGTAAATATGGTATCACGGACGAGGGAAAGAAGGCAATTAAGTGTTGAGTTTTCAGTTTTCAGTCACGCCTGTACGAATCTACGGCACTCCTGATCATTTACAGGGATAAGGTAGATAAAAACACAGAGTTACAAATCCTGTGACCAGTTACGTTATGCCTTGTTGATGCAGGCAGAAAAGTGTAATGAAAAGGCCTGGAGATGATAAACTTTCTCCAGGCCTTTTGTGGTTTTTGACCAGTTACGAGCCAACTCTCAGTGATTGAATGAATGTGATTTCAGTTGAGGATCCCATGAAAAAACTTGTTGAAGTGACGAGGACATATCGAAAATTTTACCAGGACCATCGAATCCAGGGTGAATTTCTGCATGACCTGGTAAACCTGGCACGACTGGGCGGTTCTGCCAGAAATAGTCAGCCCTGGCAATATATGGTTGTCAATGACCCGGAAGTATGTGAAAAAATTTTCCCTTTCCTGGGGTGGGCAGGATACTTGGCGGACTGGAAAGGGCCGGTGCCTGGAGAGCGACCGGCTGCCTATATTATTTGTCTGCTGAATAAAGAGAGGTTGGCAGGGTCGGAGGCGGAAGCGCAGTTTGACCTGGGAATTGCCACTCAGAATATCCTGCTCGGTGCGATGCAGTGTGGGATCGGTGGGTGCAGGATTGCTTCAATCGGTGCTGGGCTGAGTCGTTTATTTGACATCCCCGTTCGTTTAACAATCTCCCTGGTTATTGCCCTGGGAAAACCGAGGGAAACCGTTGTTATTGAGGAGTGCAGCAATAATTCAACCGTCAGATACTGGCGGGATGAAGAGGGAGTGCACCATGTTCCCAAGCGAACCCTTGCGAGTTGCCTGGTGGAGCTGCCGCTGGTTAAACCTTGAAACGAATATTGAGAATATCCCCGTCAACCACAGTGTAATCTTTACCCTGGAGGTACATTTTCCCCTGTTTTTTTAACTCCGCTTCACTGCCATGGGTGAGCAGCTCATCATATTTCATGACCTCTGCCCTGATAAATCCCCTCTGCAGGTCGGAATGAATCACCCCCGCAGCTACTGGAGCAGGGGAGCCACGACGAACCAGCCATTGCCGCACCTCATCCTTGCCGACTGTAAAAAAAGAGACAAGCCCCAGTGCCTCCAGGCAGAGTCGGGTCAGTATTTCCAGAGCGGGTTCTTCTATACCCATGTCTTCGAGAAATTCGGTTTTTTCTTCCTCTGAGTCAAGGAGTGCTATTTCTGATTCCACCTGGGCTGAGACCGTCATGGCCTTTATTTTATCTTTTTCGCAGACAGCTTGTATTGCTTCCAGGAGTTTGTTGTCGTTAATACTGTCTTCGTCGACGTTGAATACGAGAATAAGTTCTTTCCTGGTGATAAACGGATAACTTCTGGTGAGCAGTTCTTCGTCTTCATTAAATTCCATGAGACGCAGGGGTTTTTCTTCCTCGAGGTGGGTGAGAAGGCGCTCCATCAGGGCAAGTTCCTTTTCCTGCTCCTTGTCCTTGATTTTTTTCAGGGATAATTTCAGCCTCTCAATGCGTTTTTCCACAAATATCTGGTCATGCATCAGCAGTTCGCCATTGATGGCTTCCGCATCCCGCAGGGGATCAACACTCCCTTCAACGTGGTAAATTCCATCATCTTCAAAGGCACGGACAACATGGCAGATCGCGTCGACATCATTGATGTCATTGAAAATAGTTCCCCTGCTGATTGTTTCCTGTTCAATTTTCGGCAGGAGAACCAGGTCTATTCGGGCCCTCGCTTCTTTTTTAGGGGCATACATGGAGACGAGCTTGTCAAAACGCGGGTCGAGTATATCAGCGGTTCCGGGAATGGCTTTTGGTTCACCGGACTGTTCTCTCAGCTCATGTCCGGTGAGAATTTGAAAAAGGGTTTTTTTTCCTGTCTGCGGCAGGCCGATAATTCCAACTTTCATTATTGCTCCTGTTGACGTATGAAACTCAGCCTGACATCTTCAACCTGATTGAGTTTTATGAGAAATGCGGGCTAAAAATAAAAATGCTCGTATATGCCTGAAGTGTTGAGTTTTTTATTTTTCCATGCTCCTCGGAGTTTACGCTTACCTGAGCTCGAACAAAAAATCTCATTTCTGGACAGACACTAGGTAACACGTTTTCAGGTAAAGTCAATAAGTTCTGACGTATGCTCCCTGGTATCGGCGAGAAAAAGTTTTTTTCGCAGCTCAGGCTTTCTGCCAAGGAGCAGGGTTACAGCTTCTGCACATTCCACTGCGGCCATGTAGACAGCAGCAAAGGGCAGGGTTCCAAGTGTTGCCTCTATACCCCGTTCTGTCTTTTTATCCTGATCGCCGTAGATCAGCTTCAGTCCGGGATCTTCCGGAAAAATCACGGTTGCTTGGCCGCAGCTTCCTCCGATGGCGGCTGAAACCATGGGAATATTTAACTCCTTGCAGATATTTTCAAGAGTGAAGCGGTAGGAAATAGTGTCCAGGCAATCTATGGCCAGATCTACATCCTTCAGCAGGTTCTCTCCGTTTTCTGCAGTAAAAAAGGTGTCGTGTGGAATTGTTTCGACCGCCGGATTAATTTTTCCAACCCTCCTGGCAGCGGCTGAGGCTTTGGAAGTGCCGAGGTAGTCAACAGTGGAGAGAAGCTGCCTGTTGAGATTACTGTCATCAAATATATCACCGTCAATAAGAGTCATTCTGCCTGTTCCGATACGGGCCAGTATTTCCGTTACGGTCCCTCCCAGTCCTCCGAGTCCGATGATTGCAACATGGGACTGGAGCAGTCTTTTCTGGCCCTCGTTGGAGATAGAAGTCTGGTTGCGGCAATACCGTTCCGGGATGATGTCGTTTTCCAGGGCGGCGAGTTCAATATCTTTCAGCGATTTATCTGTTTTCCCTGCCAAATATAATACTTTTTCTACACTCAGGGAATTATATGGCGAACCATCGGGACGTTTTTTCCTGGTGGAAGAGGATCTCAGAAGGTGAAGAAAATCTTTCGAGGTAATCATAATATTTGAATTTAACTCATGGATGGTGATTTGCAAGTCGTCTTTTATTATTGTAATATAACAAAATGATGTTTGAAAACGAAATGATGTATGGCTTCCTGGGGGAGATACGTAAAAGAAATCCTCGGGTGAATGAGTGTTGACTCGACTCCGGAAAAGTGTTTCGGACCGTCTTACATGAGGAATTGTCGCAGGGCTGCCTGCACTACGACTGAATGAACCATATGAAAAATGATAAATCAAAAGACAACGGTGGACTTTTACGGAAAATTCGTGAAAAAATAGCCGGGAAAAAGGTTGCTGACCCAGAGGAAGTACAGGATCTGAGCAGTGAGGAGACGCAGCGGATGATGGAGGAGTTTGAAGCTGTTGTCAATCATACCGGACCGATAACAGGCTGGGATTTCGACCGTGCCTTTGAATTTATCGAGCAGTATCCGGACAGTCCCCAGGCGGAAATTCTTATTGGCCAGATGTATTCCACAACACCCCAGAGTTTGAAAGGGCTCAGTTATTCCAGTGCTGTCAAGGTACTGGAACGTATGCCGGGTCATTCCGGCAGGGATGCGATTATTCGGGGGATGCGTCAGGTAGAAAAGGATTATATCAAGGAACTGAAATCCGATGTTATTGCCTACATGCTGAAAATTATTCCGGATCATCCCCTCGCCGATGAATTGACTACGGCACTGGCGGTAAAAAACCTGACCAATGCTTACGATTTTATTACTGCTGATCCGGAGAACGTTTATTCAAAGGCCATCATCAAGGCAATGTTTGACCGGGATCCGAATATTGCCCTGCTGCTTCTTCAGGAGAAAATGGATCATCCCCAGGTGGCCAGTATTTTTGATGGGATCTACAATATAACTGATGATGCTGTAATCGAAAAACTGACACCTAATGCAATCATTTTCATTCTTGATGTTGCACCTGATCATCCTAAGGTCAGAAAAATGATTGAGGTGCTTGTGGAAAACAATTATGTCAAGGCTTTTGATTTTGTAAGTGTTCATTCGGACCACTCCCTTGCTGAGACGATAAAGGAGCTGATTCTCGAGAGAAAACCGGAGTTGAAAAAACTGATTGATGAAATTGGAATACCGCAAAAGGCCGCTTGACTTTAAAAAGTGAAGCTGGTATTTTTAATTTAATTTAATTTAATTTTCAGATACTCTTAACGAGTTGAAAAGGGAACCCGGTGCGAATCCGGGACGGGCCCGCCGCTGTAACCGGGGACGAACGTTGCAGGATGTCACTTTCTGCTGATGGCAGAGGGGAAGGCGCAACAAGTAGGAAGATCCGGGAGTCAGAATACCTGTCTGAAATAATATAATGAGTCCTCTCCGTGGAAAGAGATGAGAGCTCACTTGTTCGAGGAAAAATCAGGGATCCCCGAATCAAAATTTATTTTGATTCGGGGATTTTTTTTTGAGAATGGAAAATGTACCAGCCGGCAGGGCGGGGTACTGATCAGGTTTTATGTGGGTTGTCTCCGGGAGCCTCGCCAACTCCTCCTTTTCCTTACATAGCCTGGCCAGTACCCTACTCTTTTTTCAGGAGAGAAACTGTCGCAGGACATAGGGCAGAATCCCGCCATGCCGGTAGTAAGCTAAATCAATGGCCGTATCCAGACGGGAAATCACCTGGAAGCGGATTGTGGTTCCGTCATCTTTGTTCGCAATAACCTGAAGTTCTTCCCCCGGTCCCATCCCGGAAAGACCATGAATGGAATATGTTTCGGTTCCGTCCAGTCCAAGGCTTTGAGGATCTTCTCCATCTTTGAATACCAGGGGCAGAACCCCCATACCGACCAGGTTGTTTCTGTGAATTCTTTCGTAGGAACCAGCAATGACGGTTTTAATGCCAAGCAGCATGGTTCCTTTCGCGGCCCAGTCCCTGGATGATCCGGTTCCATATTCTTTACCGGCAAGAACAATAAGCGGGATATCTTCCAAGAGATATTGCATGGCTGCATCATAATTAAATAATTCTTTGTTTTCCGGATACTTGAGTGTGAATCCACCTTCTTTGGGTTGAACCATCCTGTTTTTTATACGGATATTGCCGAATGTTCCCCGCATCATAACTTCATGATTGCCTCTTCTGGATCCGTAGGAATTGAAGTCCTTTACGGCAATATTGTTCGAAAGCAGGTATTGTCCGGCAGGATAGTGTTCTGGTATTGCCCCTGCCGGGGAGATATGATCAGTGGTGACACTGTCTCCCAGCAGAAGGAAGGCCCGGGCACCTTCCAGATCTTCAGGAGGTGGGGGACTTGTGGTAAATCCGTCAAAAAATGGTGGCTTTTTGATGTAAGTTGATTCCTCGTCCCAGGAATAGGTTGTACTTTTCACACTGTCGAGTTTTTTCCAGAAATCGTCTCCGTCAAAGATTGAGGCGTATTCTTTCGCAAAGCGCTCTTTTGTGACAAATTGCTGAACAAATTGTTCTGTTTCGTCCTGATCGGGCCAGAGGTCATCGAGGTAAACCGGCTGATTATTGGGGTCGGTCCCCAGGGGAGCAGTGGTGAGATCAATATCTATCCGTCCTGCTAGAGCAAAGGCCATGACCAGAAGAGGAGAGGCGAGAAAATTGGATTTGATTCGCTGGTGGATGCGCGCCTCAAAATTGCGGTTACCTGAGAGAACTGCAGCAACGTTTAAATCGTTTTTTCTGATGAGTTCTTCAAGCTCAGGATGGAGCGGCCCACTGTTGCCAATACAGGTAGTGCAGCCGAATGCGGCAATATGAAAGCCGAGAGCTTCAAAATAGGGCATGAGGCCGGCTGCTTCCAGATAGTTACTGACAACCTTTGAGCCTGGTGCAAACGAGGTTTTCACATGGGGCGGAATCGTCAATCCCCTTTTTACGGCCTCTCTGGCCAGAAGACCGGCGCCAAGGAGGACATACGGGTTTGAGGTGTTGGTGCAGGACGTGATGGCTGCTATGACAACAGAGCCATCTTGAATGGTTGTCTTCCGACCGTTCAGGGTGATGAGGAATTGTTTCCCGCGAACAGTTGTTGTTTCTGCAAATGCCGATTGCATTCCGCTCAAAGGAATATGATCTTGCGGGCGTGCCGGTCCGGCAAGGGAAGGTTCGACCGAGGACAGGTCAAACTCTATGACCGTGCTGTATTCTCTCTCATCATTTTCTTCGTAAAAAAGAGACTGGGCGTGAGCATAGGCGGCGGTCAGTGCTGCCTGTTTTTGACGACCCGTCATTTTCAGGTAGTCGATGGTCTTTTCGTCAATCGGAAAAAAACCGAGGGTAGCCCCGTATTCCGGTGTCATGTTTGAGATTGTTGCCCGGTCTGGTATGGAGAGGTTGCTCATTCCGGGTCCGAAATATTCTACAAATTTTTCCACCACATCGTGTTGACGCAGCAGTTGTGTCAAGGTGAGTACAATGTCCGTTGCCGTGATCCCCTTCTCTGGTTTACCTGTCAGACGAACCCCGGTGACTTCCGGGATCGGCATATAGTAGGGCTGGCCAAGCATGACTGCCTCAGCCTCTATTCCTCCCACGCCCCAGCCCATGACACCAATACCGTTAATCATGGGTGTGTGCGAGTCGAGGCCAACAACAGTATCCGGATAGGCCAGGATCCCTTCTTTATCTTTCCGGGTAAAAATAACCCGGCCAAGGTATTCCAGGTTAACTTGGTGACAGATCCCCGAGTTGGGAGGGACGATCTTAAAATTGTCAAAACTCATCTGGGCCCATTTCAGGAGCTTGTAACGTTCCCCGTTTCTTTCATACTCCCTGGCCACATTCTGAGTGAGGCTGTTGCTGGTGCCGAAGTAGTCTACCTGAACAGAATGATCGGCGACCAATTCCACTGGAACAACGGGATTGATTTTGGCAGGATCTCCCCCCTGATCTTTTACCGCGTCACGCATTGCCGCAATATCCACAACCGCTGGTACGCCGGTGAAATCCTGCATCAGGACACGGGCAGGGTGATAGGGTATTTCAACCGGAGTATCGTATTTTTTTTCCCAGTTAACGATTGCCTGAAGATCTTCAGCTTTTACAATAGTTCCGTCATATTTACGCAATAGATTCTCGACAAGGATACGTATGGAGTACGGCAGTCTGGAGATGCTGCCCAGGCCCTGACGGGAGAGTTCGGAGAGGTCAAAGTAGTTGTAAGTTTCTGCTCCAACCTGCAGTTTTTTTATATATCGCAGATTATCCATGGGATCTCCTTATGGTTGTCCTGCAACAGTATTTTGAGAAAGACATATTCTGCAGGTATTCATTTGCTTTTTAAGATCCGCCTGACCACACTTTCAATGCTTTCATCATCAGAAGATGGCTCTTCCCCTTGAAGTGAATGAAATGCCAAGTTGGGACTGGGTGCCGATCATGACTGATTCAATGATGGGAGGATTTATTTTTTCTTCTGCCTTCCATGACACAATAAAATTTGCTCCGGATCCTCCTGTAGTATCCTTCTGGGGAACAATAAAACGCGTGGAACTCATGGGGGACAGAACAACCGGTTCGGTAAGGAAATGTTTCAGTAGTTTTCCCTGGGTTTCGTAGTAATCCACCGTGGTTACCGTCAGGGAATGTCTGGGATCAATGTTGCGGATACTCAGCGTAATTGAAAGAAGCAGGGGAATTTCCTTGTTCCCGTGATAAATATGGGAATAGGCAGGTACATAAACCCTCTGCTCCGCGGCAGGAGGAAAGGGTTCCGAAGCCAGCAGAGCGCATGGCGCGAACAGAAGAAAAAAGAGTAATAATCGGTGGATCATACTGCTTTTCCAGTTCATTGTTTTCCTCTGGATATTGAGAATGATTATCCCTCAACTGCGCAGGAGCGATCAGCAAGGGTTTCGAGTTTTTTGATATGGTTCTGTTCCTCCCTGATAATCATTTCGAGTTTTTCACGTGTTTCATCGTTGTCGAGAAAATCAAGGAGAATTTCATAAAAGAGAATTGTATCCTGCTCAAATTCAATGGATTGCGTGAGAATTTCTGTGAAACTGCTCGCCTCTTCAAGTTTTTCACGATCCAGGGAAAACGTGTTGCTTTTCATGATATCTGTCAGGAGGGAGCGGCCTATGGCAGCCATTTCCTTCTGTTCAGTAGATAAAGTCTGGTTTGATCGGATTGATTCAAACCATCGGGCATGTTTTTCTTCTTCGCGTGCCATCCATATCAGAATTTCGGCAAGTTTGGGATCTTGCACGCCTTCGCTTGCCCGACGATAAGTTTCGGCACCATTTTCCTCAATCTGTATTGCGATGTTGCATATGTCTGTCAGTGTAAACATGTGTGCTTCCTTTGTGAAAATCAGTCAAAAAACCGGGTAAAAACTGAAAGTTCCTCCCTTGGTGTACGATAATTGTTGACCGGCGCGTTCTTGTCTTCATATCCAAGTGCCATGCCGCAGATGAGAATGTGGTCCATGGGATAGCCCAGTCTTTTTTTTATGAGTTCCGGGTACTGGCCGAGTGCCGCTTGGGAGCAGGTGGCAAGGCCTTCTTCCACGGCCGCAAGCATTATGGATTGCAGGAACATACCGTAGTCCAGGAAAGATCCGGTCTGCATAACGGGGTCAAGAAAGAAGAACAGCAGGACGGGTGCTCCGAACCCGTGGTAGTTTGCCACCCACTGTTCATAGCGTTTCTCCTTGTCTTTTCTTTCAATATTCAGGGTAGAATAGAGTTGGCGCCCGCAGGCAAGCCTTCTGCTTTTAAAAGGTTCCGGCCATTTAAGAGGATAATACTGGTAATCCATTTCACCCATTTCACCACTGCGAAACAGGTTTTCCATTTCCCGGCTCAGCTCATCTTTTTGTCTGCCTGATACCACGGCCACCTGCCAGGGTTGGGCATTTGTCCCTGATGGTGCATGGCGTGCAGCGGAAAGGACAGCTTCAATCTTTTCCCTGGGGACAGGGGTGTCGAGATAGGCACGGGTCGATTTTCTTGTTTTCAGAGCATCAATTGTATTCATAGTTTCGAGACTTCCATAGAATTATGCTATTATCATTAGAGCAATGCCTTGAATCGGTGTGTGTTGCCTGGTGGGCATGAGGCCTGTTCAAGTTTACCAATATATCATTAAAACAAAACACAAGAGTCGTCACGATAATTCAAGAGGATATATTATACCTCGAATAAGTAAAAAATGCTTTATTTGAGCTGTAAATGATTATCTTTACTAACACCCCGCAAGGGGGTATAAGTGCCATGGAAATAAACCTAACCATTTAATTTCAAAGCACCTTCCCTTTTCTTGTTTTTTTATGACAGGAATTCAGGAGTAAGGCACTAAAAAGAATAATACAAAATACCTGTTATCTGAATAGAGAGTTGATAGTCGGGAATTATTCCGGCAAATTTATAACTGATTATCCGTGAAAGTCGGCCAGGTTGAAAATACACTTGCTTTATCCGGCTGAGTGTTAAGGCAAATCAGAAAAATACAAAGTGTACAGGATTCATATATACAATCATTTCATAAGGAGATCATAAATGACCGAAAAGGCAACCATACTCACTCCTGACGGCATTGAAAATCCACAGTCGGAAGGGGAGAGGGAAAAGAAAAATCACTGGTGCTGGCCAAAGAGATACTGCCCGATGAACTGATGATTATTCCCCTCCATGACAGACCGATGTTTCCTAAAATGATGGGGCCGATTTTGGTGGATGACCCTTCCATGCAGAAAACCGTCATGGAATCGGTAAAAAATAATACACCACTCTATTTTGGCCTTGTTCTGTTGAAACCGGCTGATGATATGCTCGCTTATGCTCCCAAGGGAGAGGAGGATTTTTTCAGGGTAGGCGTAGCTGTACGGGTTATCCAGGTTTCTCCCCCCAAGCCCGGAGAACCATTGCAGGTGATGGGACAGGCCATGGATCGATTTAATATTGTGTCTCTACTGAAAAGAGACTCCGTTTTTGTGGCCGAGGTCAGCTACTGGCAGGAAGAAGTTCCTGAAAATACACAGGAGTTGAAGGCCTATTCGGTGGCCGTAATCGATTGTATCAAAGAACTTGTCAATCTCAATCCCCTTTTCAAGGAAGGTCTTTCTCTTCTTATTGAGAGGATAAATGTCAATGATCCCGGTTCACTTGCTGATTTTGCCGCCTCCATGACAACATCCTCCGGCTCGGACATTCAGAAAATCCTTGAAACCAAGGATGTGCGCGAACGGATTGAAGCAGTTTTGATCCTTTTGAAGAAGGAAGTTGAAATCAGTAAGCTCAAGGCGAAAATTTCCAAGCGCATTGAAGAGCAGCTTTCAAAACAGCAGCGTGAGTTTTTTTTAAAACAACAGTTGCAGGAAATCAAAAAAGAGCTGGGGTTGGCCAAGGATGATACCCAGGCGGAGTTGGAAAAGTATGAAAAACGGCTGAAAAAACTTGTACTTTCCGATGAGGCAAGGGAAAAGGTCAGGGAAGAGATGGAAAAATTGCGGCTCCTTGGTTCTTCCTCACCTGAATTCAATGTCAGTCGAACGTATCTGGACTGGCTGACTGTTCTGCCATGGGGTGTTTACAGTAAAGATAATTATGACCTGAAAAAGGCCGCTAGAATCCTGAATAAGGATCATTACGGACTGGAAGATGTGAAGGAACGTATTCTGGAATTGATGTCGGTGGGCAAAGTCAAGGGTGATCTTTCCGGAACAATTATTCTTCTGCAGGGACCTCCAGGGGTAGGGAAAACCTCTATCGGTCAGTCTGTGGCCAGGAGCCTGGGACGAAAATTTTTCAGATTTTCCCTGGGAGGAATGCGGGATGAGGCTGAGATAAAGGGACATCGCCGGACCTATATCGGCGCTATGCCCGGTAAATTTATTCAGGCCATCAAGAGCTGCAATACTGCCAATCCATTGATCATGCTGGATGAGATTGACAAGATCGGGGCAAGTTTCCAGGGAGATCCTGCCTCTGCGCTTCTGGAGGTTCTCGATCCTGAACAGAACCGTGATTTTCTCGATCATTACCTCGATGTCCGCTTTGATCTCTCGAAGATTCTTTTCATCTGTACGGCAAACCAGCTTGATACCATTCCAGGTCCTCTGATGGACCGGATGGAGGTGATTCAGCTTCCCGGTTATATCCTCAAGGAAAAGGTGGAAATCGCCAAACGCCACCTTGTTCCAAAGCAGTTGAGGGAACATGGCCTGACACCAAAACAGATTACTCTGACGCGGACGCTTCTGGCGACTATAGTGGATGGTTATGCAAGGGAAGCGGGGGTTCGGGGGCTTGAAAACTGTATCAAGAAAATCCTGCGTAAATCCGTGAAGAAAATTATCAAAGATCCGGATAAAAACATCAGGATCAAAAAAGATGATCTGCAGGAGCTGCTTGGCAAAAGACTGTTTGCCGAGGAAAATGCTTTCCGCAAACCGCGGGTCGGAGTTATTACGGGACTGGCCTACACAAGTATGGGTGGAACGACTCTTCATATTGAATCCATTCCCATTCCCGCCGCCCAGCCGGGTTTTAAACAGACGGGGCAACTGGGCCAGGTGATGGTGGAATCATCGGAAATCGCCTATAGCTATGTGCGTTCCCTTTTTCGTGATAATAAAGAGGTGAGTGAGTTTTTCAAAAAACATCTCATTCATCTCCACGTGCCGGCCGGGGCGACTCCCAAGGATGGACCGTCAGCGGGTATTACCATGGCCTGTGCTCTTTATTCACTGGCCATGAATCTGCCGATCAGGCCTCACATTGCCATGACCGGAGAACTGACCCTCAGCGGCCTGGTCATGCCGATTGGCGGAGTGAAGGAGAAAATAATTGCCTCCAGACGGTCGAAGATCAGGGATGTAATTCTGCCCAGGGACAACAGGGAAGATTTTGACCTGTTGCCGGAACATATCCGGGAAGGGATTACGCCACATTTTGTTGCCACCTTTTCGGATGTGCTGAAAATCTGTTTTGATAAATGATGGACTCGTAAAAACTCCGATTTACTGCGTTGTGGGGTGATCGTGTAATGCTCGACGTACTCTATGTACGCCTGCGCTTACACGACACCGCCACGCCTTGTATATCGAAGTTTTTCCAGAGTCCATCTGAGAACGTTGAACGACTTTTTACGAGATCATCATAAATAACAAAAATACTCCTGCTGTGGAAAATCAGGAATCCCGCTGGAGGATGTTGAGAATTCTGTCTGCAATTTCAGTCGGCTGGATTCCATCTGTTTGTATTGTCATAAAACGTTGGTAGCCCTTTGCTCTTTCGTGCAGTAGTTGAAGGATTTTTTTTTGTGGATCAGGACCATCCAGAAGGGGTCTGGAGTGATGGTGGTCATTTTTCAGTCGTGAGAGAATTGTTTCCGGTTTAGCACTCAGGGAGAAAACACGGCCGGTACTCCCCAGGGCTGCGGTGTTTTTCGGGTCGAGCATCAGACGACCCCCGGTTGATATTACCAGTTCTTTTTTCTGTCCGAGTTCTTTCGCGACTTCCGTTTCCATCAGGCGAAATGCTTTTTCACCAAGGTTTTTGAATATTTCAGAAACAGTCTGGTGATGGCGTTTTTCAATCAAGCGATCAGTGTCAATGAATTCCCGGTTGAGTTTTTGTGCAAGGATTTTACCAACAGTTGTTTTTCCTGTACCCATGAATCCTGTAAGGATAATATTCTTTCTGCCGTATGATTGTTTCATAGATTCAATTAAGGTGTAATAAAGATGTTGTTGTCCCTCAAAGGGAGACTCTGAATGAGTAGTAATGGTTTTCTCTGCCCGTTAATGTGAATTCAAGTGATTAAACCACAGCCAGCCACAAAACAAAAGTAACAGAAGAAAACAGGGTGCTGGCGGAGACAGTAGCTACTGCAAATTCAGCATCACCCTGCATCTCCTTGGCCATGACATAGGCAAGGGTGGCTGTCGGAGAGCAGAGGAGAATCAGAGCCGGAAGAAATTCTTCGGAGGTCAGGCCGGTCAAGCGAAAAAAAACCAGTCCCAGGGCAGGCAGAAAAAGAAGTTTAATGACAGCAGCGCCAAGCGTGGGACGGAGGTACTCTTTTATCAGTTTCATGGAGATTGAGGCTCCAATAAGAAGAAGGGCCATTGGTGGGGCAAGTCCTCCCAGTATGGTGAAGCTCGAACTGAGGATCCCGGGAACAGGAAGAGCCAGAGCCGAGACAGCTATACCTGCCATGGCACTGATTATGACCGGGTTTTTACAGAGTTTTATCAGGATGAATTTATATCCATGAAACTCTTTTTCACTGTGGAGTTGCAGGATAATAACTGACATGAGATTCTGCAGGATCATCAGAAACCCACAGATGATACCTGCTTTTGCCAGGCCGCTGTCCCCGAGGTAATACAGGGCTATGGGCAGTCCGATATAACCGAGATTTCCGTGACCGCAACTTTGAACAAAAGTGCCGGCCCGGTCGGGAGTCATTTTCAGGATTCCTGTCAGCAGATGAGTTGAGACATATATTATAGACGCTGCCAGAAGGGTAAGAAAAAGGAGGCGTACATCGAACTGTTCTTGAAAAGAAGCTTTTGAGATGGAATTAAAGATCATGGCGGGAATCGAGAGGTAGTAAACCAGCTGGTTGGCCGGTCTCAGAAAATCTGAGGTAATAAAACCTTTTTTTCGTGCAGCCCACCCCAGTAGGATGATAATAAAGATGGGTGTGATAGTTGTAATAACTTCCATGAGAACCTCTTTTTTGTTCCAGTGCGTATCAATGTATTGTAACGGAGCGAAAAAATATAATAAAGTATTTCCAGATGAAAGATGAAATTGAAATGACTGAGCTGCAGAAGAGAAAACGGATTGAAGTGGGCAACACGGTTATTGGTGGTGAACGCCCCCTGGTTTGCCTGCCGCTTGTGGCAAAACTGAAAGGGCAACTTCTCCAGGACGCCCGGGAGCTGACTGCGCTTGAACCTGATCTGCTGGAATGGCGGATTGATGCCTATGGAGATGTGGGAAATATCCCAAAATGTCTCGATGATTTAAAGGAGCTTCGCAGAATTACAGGAGCTGTGCCGCTGATTTTTACCTGTCGTACGGATGAAGAAGGCGGATTGCAGAAGATCGATCGGAAGAAGAGGTTGGAGTTGTTTGAAGCTGCTGCCGTATCGGGGAATGTTGATCTGATTGATGTTGAGTTGTGTAACGGCAAAGATTTTTTAGAGGTGGTAAAAAAAACTGCCGGAGCAAACCATGTGTTTTTGATTTTTTCGTATCATAATTTCAAGGATACCCCCAGTGAATCATTTATGTATTCAAAGCTCCTTGAATGCCAGGATGCCGGGGCTGATATCTGTAAACTTGCAGTCATGCCCAATGATTCAGGAGATGTCCTGTCACTGCTCAGTGTGACAAACCGGGCCAGGAATGAGGGGATGAATATACCCGTTGTGACTATGGCAATGGGGCCGTTGGGGGTGGTCAGCAGACTTGCAGGTGGTTTGTTCGGATCAGATATTACTTTTGCCGCCGGCCGGCAAGCTTCTGCTCCCGGTCAGTTGTCGATTGAAGATCTGCGGGCGGGAATGAAAATACTTTTTCCCGGAACTCAGTCAGGCAGTAACCCATAGAAATAGGTGAGGATATCGGTCCTGGTGACGATACCGATCATCTTGCCGTCTTTTACCACGGGAAGATGGCCTACGTCCTTTTCGATCATGGTCTGGGCAGCTTTTTCCGGAGAAGTTTCTGGCGAAAGGGTGGCGACATTCCGCACCATAAAGGCCTTGACCGGACTGTTCCACTGTCTTTCCTTTCTTATTTTTTTAAAATCCCACAGTACAATTATACCCTCGATCCGCTCCTCTTCTCCAATAACCATGACTCCCCTGATTTTTTCCCTGTCCATCAATTCACGGACTTCACGCATGGTGGTATCCGGGGTGACGCTGATAACCGGGAAGGACATGATATCTCCGATATGGATGGTTTTTTCCTGGTCTTTTGCAAGTATTGAGAGAATTGCGGTTTTTATTTTTTCTGGTGACATCACCGATTTTTTTATTGAGGAGGAACCAGCTCCATTGTGACCTCCACCACCGAATTCGGCCATAATTTTTCCAATGTGGATCTGATCGCTGTTGCTTCTGCCGATGACCATGGACCGTGAGCTGTTGACAAAAATGACAAAGACAGCGTCAGCATTGATTATTTTTCTGTACATATTGACGACACTCGCCAGATCCGTCACCTTCTTGTCCAGGGTAATGATGTTGATCCCGAGACTGTTGCCATTGATTGTGAGTTTTTCGGTGTTCTTCATCATCTCAAAGAGCACTTCCCGCTGGGTCTCCTCATAGGGTGGATTCAGAAAGAAGCCGGCAACATTGAGGTCGGCATTGTTTTCCAGGAGGAAGGCCGCTGCCCGGGCATCTTCCGGGGTTGTCGACGGAAAACTTAAATGGCCCGTATCTTCGTACAGGCCAATAAGAAGCACGGTGGAAACCAGCGCGTTGATGCGTATTTTTCTTTTGATCATTTCCCTGACAAACAGGGTGACGGTGGCACCAATGGGCTCCCGACAGACCCTGTCGGCCACTATATCGGATTCTCCTGTCATATGGTGGTCCCACAGGTCTATTGCGAGATCATCCCTGTGGCGCAGCTCATCCATTCTGTCAAGGCGGTGCCATTGATTGGTGTCCACCACGATCAGTCTGCTGACTTCCGCGCTGTTGATTTCATTGGGTAGAAGAAGATTAAAGGCGGTCTTGTGGGTAGAGAGGAACTGGGCCACGTTTCGGTTGACCGCTTTGGGAATAACTCCCACGCAGCCTGGATAGCAGATGGTGGCTGCAATGACGGAGGCGAGAGCGTCAAAGTCTGTGTTTTTGTGAGTAGTGGCGATTATCATTGATTTGCCGGAATTATTACGGAACCTGGATTCTGCAATTGTCAATCCCGAAGTGCAGGTGAGGGTTGCTGTTGCAGTGGATAAACCGGACGGGGTCTCTTGTCCAGATAATATGGCATCATCTGTTGTGCCAGTTCGGCCAGTACAGCCTGGCGGTTGGCCGGTGAGGGATGGGTGGACAGAAACTGGGGGATTGTTTTCCCGCCCACGTCTGCCATTTTCCGCCAGAGGGAGACGGCAGCCCATGGATTGTATCCGGCAAGGGCCGCGAGTTCAATGCCCATGGTGTCCGCTTCTCTCTCCGCAGTCCTGCTGTTGGGCAGGTTGACGGCAAGGGCCGCGGCAAGGGCGCTGCCGGAGAGAATGGCTCCCCTGTACCGGCTGTTATTCGAGGCAACGGCCAGACCGACCATGCCGATTTGTGTTGCCATGGCGATGGACATTTTTTCCGCAGTATGGTTTGCCAGAGCATGGGATATTTCATGGCCCATGACCTGGGCGATTTCATCGTCGGTGGCATTTATTTTCTGGATAATTCCAGTGTAGATTGCCATTTTTCCACCAGCCATGCACCAGGCATTGACTGTATCCGGGTCATCGATGACCTTGACACTCCATTCCCAGTTTTTTGTATGGGGATAGAGCAGAATTGCCTGGGCGATCAGCCTGCCGGTTATGTATCTGATACGTGACGAGGTGATGGGATCTGTGTCAATTTTCCCTTTTTTTTCAAGGGGACGAAGTGTCTGGGTATACGCCTCTTTTGAGGCGGAAATGGCCTGTTGTGGCGAGACCAGCATAAGCTGGGAGCGACCGGTGGGGCTGGTGGCGCAACCGCACAGAAAAAGCAGAAGAATGAGTATGAAATATTTTTTCATGGAAATATACAAGCCATTGGGTGTATTCGTGTATGATGCGTTTTCTTGATCCTGGTGTTTTTGTACCTGTTTCTGTCAGGAAATATAAAATAATCCATGTCTGCTGTGTAGACAACCTAAATGCTCAATACACGGAATGGATTGAACAGCTCGAGGAAGAAGGATGAATGTTGGGAAATACAGACCATTCTGGTGTGACCAGCTGCTGATGGAATATGACAATAATCTCTGGAGCTATAATATTGACCTCAGGGCACCAATTCTGGAGATTTCCGAATCCAAAGGGGTAATGGGTTCCTGGAACAGTGCAACCCGAACTCTCACTCTCAGTTCTCACCTTATTTCGGAATACCCCTGGACAGTGGTGCAGCAGGTATTGAAACATGAGATGGCCCACCAGATCTGTTCCGAATTGCTGGGAAGCAGTGAAACCGGCCATGGGGCTGATTTTTTCAAAGCATGTGATTTGCTTGGTGTTGAGGCTGAATTTCGTGGGCCCTGCTCGACAATTGTGGAACTGGAGACAAGTCTTGAAGGGAAAAATACGATTTCAGGATCCGGCAGAAAGTTTATTGATAAGATTGAAAAGTTGCTGGCTTTGGCCACCTCCCCCAATGAGCATGAGGCCGCCCTGGCCATGGAAAAAGCGACGGAATTGATAGATAAATATGGAGTCAGCGCGTTTGACCTGGGACGCAAACAGAATTTCGGGTATATACTCATAAACAGGAAGCGTAAACGAATAGAGCGGTATCAGCGGGATATCTGCCGGATTCTGCAGGATTTCTTTTCTGTTCGGGTTGTAATGTCGACCCTGTACGATCCGCTTCTTATCGATAGTCATAAGGTGATTGAATTGCTCGGAACCAAGGAAAATGTTGCTGTTGCGGAGTACTGTTATTATTTTCTGGAAAACAAGCTGGAGTCCCTCTGGAATCATAACAGGCACAGGTTCAGGGGACAGGCAAGAAGAGAGAAGAACAGCTACTTCCTCGGATTACTTGCCGGTTTTTATAAAAAACTGGAGCGGAGCAGGGAGCAGCGGAAAAGAAGAGCGGAAAAAGGGTATCATTCCGGGGAAATGGAACGGATACTGACGGTCAGTAAAAATGAGCTGGGCCGTTACGTATCAGCACGATTTCCCCAGCTACGCAGAGCAAGGCGCTCCGGCGCCAAAGTGTATCGCAATACCTACAGTGAGGGAGTAAAAACAGGGGGGACAATTACTCTTGCAAAAGGTGTTTCCGGAGATTCGGTGAACAGCGGACGTCTTGTTACCGGAGGGTAACCATGTCAGGATCATTACGTATTATTTCCAGTCGATGGGGAAGGCTGGAAGTGGAAAAACTGGGGGTTGGCAGGGATTTCAAACTCTGGCCCGGTGGTGGTCGCAGCTGGGACTGGAACGAATTCGGCACCAGCCATGGAAAAGGGGTTCAGCCCGGGGAACTGGATGAATTGATTGAAAACGGCTGTCAGGTCATTGTCCTGACCACGGGACGGCTGGGCAGACTGCGGATTTCACCGGTAACTCTGGAAAAGGTTCAGAAGAACAATATCAGGCTCATTGTGGCCTCCACTGGAAAAGGGATAAAGCTTTATAATGAACAGGTGAAAAAAGGTGTTGCCGTCGGGGGGCTTTTTCATTCAACCTGTTGAGGAAAATGTATGGATATGAAAATAATTGCCGGATTGAAAACCTGCCTGGATGAGGGGACTCCGGTTGCGTCCGTTACTGTGATCAGCAGTTCAGGACATTCGCCCGCAAGGACAGGCGCCATGATGCTTGTGATGCCGGGGAAGCAGGTCGGCTCCGTGGGAGGTGGTCAGCTCGAACATTTCGCCGTTGCTGAAGCGGAGAAATTATTAGTTGTCGGGCAAAGCGGCGAGATACAATTTACCGCTGACGATACAAAAACAACAGGTTCGACCTGCGGTGGCAATGTGCGGCTGTTTGTCCGGGTTTTTGGAACCAGTCCCAGGCTTGTGATACTCGGGGCCGGGCATGTGGGCAGGGAATTGTTTCAACTGGGGATTCATCTCGGTTTTGCGGTTGTCATTGTTGATGATAGGGAAGAGATGGTGGCTGACGGTGAATTTCCAGGGGCCGAGACTTTTTCTGTTGGCGGCTTTGATAAAAATCTGGAAAAATTTATTGTTGGTGAATGCTATGTCTGCATTGCCACACGGAGCCATGAGACGGACCGGGAGGCTTTGGAAGCCCTGATCGAAGCTGATGCACGTTACCTTGGGATCATCGGTAGCAGCAGTAAACTGAGGGGAATTTTCCGTTCATTGCGTGATAAGGGTATCCCAAGAGAAAAGGTGGAACCACTCTATGCACCCATGGGATTGAACATTGCATCGAGAAAACCGAAGGAAATAGCCATGTCGATTATGGCTGAAATTCTGCTTGTAAAAAACAGCGGGTCTCCTGAACATATGCGGGATGTGAAGAATATTGAGTACTGAGTGTTTTATCTGAAAATCCCGCGACCAAAAGTTCAGGCACAAATCATCTCTTCCTCGACCATGCGATCGATAAAATCGAGAACGAACTGGCGCTGGATTTTTGTGGCGTGAGCGATGCAGGTGCAGTGGAGGTTGGACTGACTGCGTACAAGTAGTTCGAAACGGACGGAAACATTGTCTATCTCGACGCCCAGGTAGAAGGGCCCGTGTTCCTCGTGACCCTGCTGGGCCTCGGAAAGCAGATCCGGTGGAAGCTGCAGCCAGTAAAGGCCGACCATGGGGCCCTGTTTCAGGGTACGTTTCAGGTAGGAGTCTATATTGTCCCGCTCCATGGGGGACAGTTCATCAATTACTATCTGTCTCATTTTTTCCTGTTACTTAAATATCCAGCCAGGTCGTATCAGTATTGAGGTTTTCATAACCGTCTTCCCGGACAACCACCATGTTTTCCAGGCGTACCCCGCCCCAGCCCGGCAGGTAGATACCCGGTTCCACGGTAACAATCATCCCCGCCTTTAATTTTTTACGGGAAAGGGGAGAGAGTCTCGGTTCCTCATGGACAGCCAAACCCACGCCATGACCAAGGCCGTGTCCGAACATCGTGCCGTATCCGCCATCAGCAATTACAGTCCGGGCAGCATGGTCAACTTCTTTGCCGGTTACTCCGGTGCGGATCTTTTCCAGTCCGGCGAGTTGGGCTTTTCGCACAAGCCGGTGGAGCCTGATGTATTTTTCTGTTGCTTTTCCGGGGACAAAATTTCTCGTCATATCAGAACAGTATCCGTTCAGGACGAGACCCATATCAATGGTAAGGGATTTATTTTTTTTGATTTTTGTTCGGCCCGGGACCGCATGGGGCAGGGCGCTGTTTTTCCCCGTGGCAACGATGGAATCAAAACTTGTGGATTCCGCTCCTTTTCTGCGCATCAGAGTTTCAATGGCCAAGGCCAGTTCTATCTCAGTCATTTTTCCGCTAATGGTGGGGAAAATTTTTTGAAAAACCTTTTCATTAAGTCGGACCGATTGCCGAAGAAGCTCAATTTCATCCTCATCCTTGATGATTCTCAGTTTTTCCACGAGATTTGTCAGTGGAACAAGGCGGATACCTTTCTTTTTCAGGGTGGAGCTCATTTTCCCGGCAACCGAATGGAGCGTGTAATGGCTCTCGAAGCCAAGGATTGTTATCTTCAGTTCAGGAAGGAGGTCAACAAGCAGTTTGAGCAGTCCTTTTCTGTAAATATGGACAGTGGCCCAGGGAACATCCTGTTCTGCCTGAAGCTGGTAGCGAAAATCAGTAAGCAGGTGGATGGACCCGGAAGCCGGGATAATAAGAACACCGGAGGTTTCACCGATACCGTGGTCTCCACCTTTATAGCCACTGAGATATCTTCTGTTTTCCGGTTGGCTCACAAGGAGTGCGTCGATCTTCCTGCGTCGCAGGCGGGCCTGGACTTTTTTTATCCGTTTTTTGTAATTCATCTTAATTTCGTTTTCTTAGAAAGATGGACATAACCGCTCCATGATCATTTCTTTCCGTTGATCCAGGGCATCATTATACTGGCCGTTAAGATTGGTGAGCATTTTGGTAAGTTCTTCCCGGTATTGCGGGTGCATGGTTGGATTGATGGGTCCCTCGCTTTTTCCGGCAGCCATCTGCTGCTGTTCCAGTTGTGCCCTGATCGCTTCATCCAGTTGCTGTATCGATTGTTGTCTGTGCTGCCCGTACTGGCCCAGTATCTGTTGCAGCTCACCACAGATACTGGAAATTTCCCCGCCGTTTCCGGCCAGCATCAAAATGCCCTTGATGGCACCGGCACCCTCTTCTCCAGATTCATCACGGGGCAGAATAATATTTCGCAGAAGGGTCTGCACCATGCCCCGGCGCAAGGGAACCTGGGATTCTGCCGGTTGTTTGAGCAGTTCCTCCTGGAGATTGTCGATTTTACCGTTTAAAAAATCCGCAGCCAACCGCATGCCGGTTTTTGTCAGATTTTCCCGATCAGTTTCCATCGGGGCTTCTGCGGCCATTTTGGCCGCTCGTTCCAGGACCATTTCCATGGTACTTTTGATTTCTGCCATTATAATATATTCCGGATAAAGATATGACTGGACCCAATGGCTCAGCCTTTTATACCCTTTGGGTATTTATGCCCTTTGGGTACAAAAAATGAATAAAAATCCGACTGCGGCAAAACAACCTTCAGTAACAGGATTTTCAGAAAAAGAGAAAAATAATAATGAACCACCCGATTCTGGATGGGAGGTTCATTTGGGAATGTACAATAGAGCTGCAGAGTTGGCAAAGAAAAACGGCAGTGGTTTCAGCCTTGTTTTTGCAGTCTTGCCCCGAAAAACCCGTCTATTGTCATGGCTGGATGTGGCTGGAAAAATCCATTTTTCACCAGTTTTTGGGCAGGTTCCGGCAGCTGGTCCCTGCAATCCGTGAGAATGAACGCAGGATGAGTCGTAAGAAAAGAACGAATGACCTCTTCATTTTCTTCCGGTTCAAGCGAACAGGTTGTATAGACGAGGATTCCACCGGGGGCAGTCAGATCAGCTGCAGTTTTGAGGAGGGCAAGCTGGCGCCTGCTGTACTCGGCTATCTCTTCTTCCCTTCTGTTCCAGCGAATATCAGGATGTCGGCCTGTAACTCCGGTTCCTGAGCAGGGTGCATCAATGAGAACTCCATCATAAAGACGATTGTTATCGCCTGGGAAATCTTCAAGTCCCATCTGGTGGGCATGTAACCTGTTGTCTCCTGAAAGTCGTTTTACATTATCCCGCAACAGTGATAGACGGCGGCTGTCCGGCTCGACACAGTGAATTTCAAGATTGTGCTGTATTCCCCGTTCTGCAAGGTGGGCTGTTTTTCCGCCCAACCCGGCACAGCCATCCAGGTAGAGTCCGTCTTTTTTAAGGGGGCCAAGGAGAAGAGTTACCAGCTGGGCGGCCTCATCCTGAACCTGAAAGTAACCGGCATCAAATCCCGGCAGAGAACGGATCTGTCCATGGAAATCGGGAAGGACAAGACTGGCGGTACTGAACATTCCAGGTTGATGCGGAATTGATGCTTCCCTGAGTTTTCGGCTGTAATCGGCAGGGGAAATCCTGCAGCAGTTGACCCGGAGGACAAGGCATGGTTCCCTGTTGTTTTCCCGGCATATGCGGGCAGTTTCTTCCATGCCGAAGGTGTTGGACCATCTTTTTACCAGCCAGTCCGGATGGTTATGGATTGGATTCCCGTTTTTGTCAGTATCAGGCAGGGTCAGGGACGGATCTTTTTCCAGTCGCCGAATGGTTTCACGCAGGATACCGTTGACGAAACCATGAAGCCGTTGAGGGATTCTTTTGTACCTGCAACTGTTGACAGCTTCGTTGACAATGGCGGAACGGGGAATACGTTCAAGAAAAAAGATCTGGTAGAGGCCGACGGACAGGGTCTGGTGAATAAATGGATCGATTTTTTTCAGGGGTGTTCTGCTCACTCCGGAAAGAAATTCATCCAGGGTCTGTTTCTGCCTGAGAACACCGTAGATCAGGTTCATGGCCAGGTTTCTGTCCCTGGCAGGAAGATTGTTTTTTTGTATTTTGCGATCAAACAGTATTTTGATGGATGTTCTGGTTCGAAAGAGTTTACAGAGTGTTTCTGCCGCAATAAATCTGGCTGTGGGAGGAGTTGTATTTGTCAAAATAAAAAATAAATAGAAAGAATCAGCAATTTTTCAAGGGGTAGACAAGCAGTAGTTCGGTTGGTATCTTGTGAGACGTAAGAAGTTTTCACCTCAATCCTGCAATTAGTAATCCCGCGGGGCAGAGGAATAAAGAATACAGGTCCCAGATTAATCTTTTTAACAGAATAATTCATTGAAAAAAAATTTGATTTATACGGCTTGGCTCTGTCTGTCACTGATTTTCTTTTGCACGGTAACCGTTTTTGCAGCTACCAGTGACGATGTGGCAAAGCGTGGTTTTCTCCAGTGTGGTGTTTCCACCGGAATCCCTGGTTTTTCATTGGTCGATGAAAAGGGAAACTGGTCCGGGCTTGACGTGGATATCTGCCGCGCCGTGGCGGCAGCTGTTCTCGGAAATGCAAAAGAAGTCAAGTTTTCTCCCCTGGTGGAAAATGAAAGTTATACAGCACTGCTTTCCGGGGATGTTGATATTCTTGCCCGGAACAGTACCTGGACCTTCAGCCGCGATTCAGCTCTGGCCGTCAATTTTGCGGGGATCAGTTATTACGATGGTCAGGGGCTGCTTATTGCCGGAAAACCAAATGTTACCGGTCTTGGCAATTTGAAGAAAGTGAAATTATGCAGCCAGGTCCGTTCGGGGCTGGAGGATAATCTCATCGATTATTTCACCAGAAACAAAATTGAATTCAAAAAAGTCGAATTTGCAACCAGCGATCTGGCAGTAAAGGGATTTGAAGAGGGAAGATGCGACGCCTTGACCATGCAACAGTCAATGCTCTATGGCATACGGCTTGGACTGGTTGATCCTGAGAAGTCAAAGGTGTTGCCCGATGTTATTTCCAAAGAACCATTGGGGCCGGTCGTCCGTCAGGGGGATGATACCTGGTTTGATATCGTCAAGTGGTCCCTTTTTGTGATGATCGGAGCAGAAGAACTGGGGATAAGTTCAAAAAATGTGGATGAGATGAAACTGAGCAACAGGCTGGCGGTCAAGAGACTACTGGGTCTTGAGGGAGATCTGGGTAAAGGGCTTGGCTTGAAAGGAGACTGGGCTTACCAGATAATAAAGCAGGTGGGGAACTATGGCGAGGTTTTTGAAAGAAATCTTGGAGCGGAATCCCTGCTCAAGGTGGATCGTGGATTAAACAGGCTTTGGAATAATGGTGGGTTGCATTACTGTCCGCCATTCAGGTGATGGCCCTGCGATATAGGATAAACCGGCATGGCCGGCCTCAATGGCTCGGCAATAAAAGAGTAATGAAAATCCGACTGCAGCAGAATAGCCCGCATTTTTCATCAGTTCAGGCGGCGTCAGCTACAAAATTTTCAAGAGTAAATAATAGTGGCCTATATTTACTGTTGAAATATTGCAGAAGATGGCGTCGCCTGGGCTGACCTTGGGTGAACATTGTGTCAATTTTGTTCGACTACTGATAGTTGGCTAATTATTTGTATTCTACAGCTAATCTCAAAATTGACACAATGTTCATGAGAAATGCGGGATAGCCTTCAGCAGCGGGATTTTCAGATAAACAGGACAGATTATGAAAATAAAATCAGTTTCACAAAAGATAGCGGTATTGGTTGTTTTTCTATTTTTCCTGACAGGGACTGTAATTGCGGCTCAGCAACCGGCAGACTGGTCAAAGGCTAAAAAGGAGATCAGGGAGGCAGGTCAGGCTGTAGGTGAGGCGACCAGAAACACATGGGAAGGGACAAAGGAAAAAAGTGTCGAAGTCCTGGAAAAGACGAAGGACGCAAGTGAAAAAGCATGGAATAAGACTAAGGAGACAACGGTAGAAGTCTGGGACAAGACGAAGAAAACCAGTTCAGAAGTTGTGGAAAAAACCGTTGAAAAAACAGAAGAGATTGCTGCTGTAACTGAGGAAAAAAGCAAGAGCACCTGGCAGAAAACGAAAGAAAAGACAGGGGAACTGTACAAGGAGGTCAAGGCCAGGGTGCATTCAGCAACTACCCCGGAAAAAGAATGATACAGAAGAGAAAAAACAACAAGCAGGTTGTTGTAATAACAATATTTGATATTGAAACTCGTCTCGGCAAGCTCTGTCTTCGGGCTGCCGGGGAGCTGGAGCAGGAAGGGTTTGGCCGTGTTGTGCGGATCACCGAACTTGCTGCAGATAAAAAGTGGAAAAGAGGCACAGGAACAGAGAGAATTCTGGTAGTGGATGGCACTGATCATCGCGGCTACAGCTTTCTCGTACAAAATGGTATTACACCTGATCATCACCTGGTTGCAGCAGACCTCGGTATCGAAGAAGATGACGGTGAAGAAGTCCTGCAACTCCTCAAAGACGGCATGGAAGCCGAATGCGCCCTGGTGGATCAGGTACCGAATTTTCCCTGTTCCTGTTGCAGCTGACCTGCCGGGCCCGGCTACCGGTTATTGGGGAGTGAGATGTAACAGATATTAATATAGAAGATCGGAAAGGCATCCGTACTCCATGCCCCGAGTGGAGGCATGGAGTATAATTTGTGCCTGTCCATGAGTCTACGCTTGCCTGAACCTGAACCAAAAAGCTTATTCTGGACAGACACTAACCTCAACTATCCTGCAGCCTGTTCAACAGCCACCGAGACAGCCACGGTGGCGCCGACCATGGGGTTATTTCCCATGCCGATAAGGCCCATCATTTCCACGTGAGCGGGTACGGAGGAGGAGCCTGCGAACTGGGCGTCTGAATGCATCCTGCCCATGGTGTCCGTCATTCCGTAAGAAGCGGGTCCGGCACCCATGTTATCCGGGTGAAGTGTCCGACCTGTTCCACCCCCGGAGGCTACGGAAAAATAGTTTTTACCCTGCTGTACACATTCTTTCTTATACGTTCCGGCCACTGGATGCTGGAAGCGGGTAGGGTTGGTGGAGTTTCCGGTTATGGAAACGTCAACACCTTCCAGGTGGTTGATGGCAACACCCTCTCTTACATCGTCCGCGCCAAAACATCTCACCTTGCCCCGCTCTCCATCAGAGTAAACTGTTTCATTAACGACTGAGAGCTCTCCCGTGGCGTAGTTGAAGCTGGTCTGCACATAGGTAAAACCGTTAATTCTCGAAATAATCTTGGCCGCGTCTTTTCCAAGACCATTGAGGATAACCTTCAGAGGGGTTTTCCGGACGCGGTTTGCGGACCTGGCAATGCCAATGGCGCCTTCAGCTGCGGCAAAAGACTCATGGCCGGCCAGAAAGGCGAAGCAGCGTGTCTCTTCCCGCAGGAGCATGGCGGCCAGGTTCCCGTGGCCTATCCCAACCTTGCGGTCGTCGGCAACAGAACCGGGAATACAGAAAGCCTGCAACCCTTCTCCAATGGCAGCAGCCACGTCCGACGCCTTTGTCGCCCCTTTTTTAATGGCAATGGCTGCCCCCAGTGTATAGGCCCAGATTGCATTTTCAAAACAGATAGGCTGGATTGATTTTACGATCTCAGCCACATCAACACCATATTGCAGACAGTTTTCCCTGGCTTGTTCCAGGGATTGCATTTCGTATTTTTCCAGGACAGGAGTGATCTGGTTAATCCGCCTGTCATAACTTTCAAACAGTGCCATGTCTTCTCTCCTTATTCCTGACGGGGATCGATAGTTTTAACAGCATCTTCAAACCGGCCATAGGTTCCGGTAGCATCTTCAAGTGCCTTGCCGGCATCCACTCCCTTTTTAATGGCATCCATCATTTTTCCCATGGAGACAAATTTATAGCCGATAATTTCATCATTTCCGTCCAGACCGATTTCCAGTACATAGCCTTCCGCCATTTCCAGATAGCGCGGGCCTTTTTTGCTGGTCCCGTACATGGTACCGCAGACCGAACGCAATCCCTTGCCGAGATCTTCAAGACCGGCTCCGATTGGCAGACCACCTTCGGAAAAGGCGGACTGGCTGCGGCCATAGACGATCTGCAGGAAAAGTTCCCGCATGGCCACGTTAATAGCGTCACAGACCAGGTCCGTATTAAGCGCTTCGAGAATGGTTTTACCCGGCAGGATCTCGGAGGCCATGGCTGCTGAATGGGTCATGCCGGTGCAACCAATGGTTTCGATAAGAGCTTCTTCAATCAGGCCGTCTTTGATATTCAGGGTCAGTTTACATGCCCCCTGCTGGGGTGCGCACCAGCCAACACCATGAGTCAGCCCGTTGATATCGGATACTTCCTTTGCCTGCGTCCATCTGCCTTCCTGGGGGATCGGCGCGGGGCCGTGGTTCGTCCCCTGGGCGACACGACACATTTCCTGAATTTCAGAAGAGTATTGCATTGTCATGCTCCTTTATTTATTACGGAAGTCTGCAATGCTGCAGAGGTATTGTTCGCAGTCTGACTTCCGTGTGATGAATTGTTGTTCTCAACGTAACAGGTCACAGGGTACCGAATCTTTCCGCGATCAGCCCGGCTTACGTATGACCAATACGCTGCGCCGGGCTGCTTGCGAAAATCTCCGGCACCCTGTAACCTGTTGCAAATACAATGACTGATACAACGAGGTTGCCTGTCCTGTGATCAGTTACTTCTCAACACTATACCTGAATCCTGTGGGATGGACATCTGAAAAATCAGAGTTCTGTAAGCTTTTCAAAGAGATCGCGGTCTTCCTCAATTTTCATCCTGTTGCCGATGACGGATCGGTGACTTTCCGGTATCATCCGGGCAAATGGTTTTGCAAAGGCGCGCATGTCTTCAACGTTTGTGGTGGTGATTTCTTCCAGTCGTTGTCTTTTGTATTCCGGGGTGATCCCGTTCAGGTAATCGTTTCTGGCGGTTGCACCTTTTGCTGCACTGCTCTGCAGGGGCGTAAAGGTGCCGTAGGTTCCGATGATGAGTTGTTCCATCACTTCCTCCGGTAGATCAAGAGACTCGATAATGGTTGGTATCTGGTTATATGCCTCGTATGTTTTCCGCACATTGGGGTCACGGTAGCTGACCAGGGCGAGATTGCCGCTTATCTGTCCAAACTGGATGAAGCAGCCGTATGCTCCTCCCATTTGGCGAACACTGTTCCACAGGTAGTCTCGGGAGAGGTATGTTTTCAAAACCTCAAAGTGGCCATTATATCCTTTTCCATTTTTCAGGAGATTTCCACCCTGGACGACGAAAGCCACCTCGGCGGAAGTGATAAAGGCTTCATGGCGGGGAAACGAAATATCCGGTGGAGGCTGGGGGGCGGGCTTTCTGGAGCCGAGAGCTCCGGGGATACAACCGCCGATCCGGGCAAAATGCTCTATTTCCTTTTTATTCGCGGTTATCGACAGGAGGAGATTGTCCCTGTTAAACAGTAATGTTGTCAGTTCCTGCAGAATAGTCAGAAATTGTTCTTCCAGGGAGTCGTAATCGAGAGCCAGTTTTTTCAGCTGCAGGTAGGCTGTTACCCCGTTGAAACTCTCATTATATCTGCCCGCTGTACTTAAATGAGCAAAGACCCGGGTGGTGGGGAGGTTGTATCCTTCGCTCTGGGCCGCGTGTTCCGCCCAGGCAAATTCTCTGCCGACAATTTCCCTGATTCTGGTTCTGTCACTGAAAGACACGCTGGAGAGAGTTTCCGCCAGAAGTTGCAGAGCCTGATCAGTGTAGTCCGGCAGACATTTGAGATGCAGCCAGAGAACAGGACGGGTAGTGTCCGGTCGGTTTCGGTTGGTGTAGGTTGTCAAGGAATGGGAAAAAGATCCGGTGCAGGTGGCGATTTCCTTGGCATACTGCCTGAAATCGAGTTTTTCCGTGCCGATCTCCGTTAAGATGGTGCCGAAGATATCAAGCCAGGGAAGGAGGCGTGGCTCAAGGCAGGAGAAATCAAAACCGATATCCAGATAGGAGATATGATTAGTGGGGAGATCATTGACCAGAACTTCATGGCCAAACATCTCTTCCGGCGAGACGGCATGAAATTCGGCATCCACTCCCAGGTCCCGGAGAGAAAGGCGGGGCAGCAGGGAAAGTGTTTCAACGCTGTTGGGCGTCTGTTGTTCCCTGATAAGGTCAAGTGTTTTGCGAATCCTGTCGGCCCGTTCTTTTTCTGTGGCCCTGCTGTCGTATTCGGCCAGTCTCCGCTGTTCCTCCTCCTGGGTCTTCTGCTGTTTTTCGGGATCCGGTACAAGGGTTACGGTGACGGAGGAGGGATTGTCAAGCAGGTGGTTTTCAATCAGTTCCTCAAAATAGTTTTCATTCAATGCCTTTTGACGCAGAGTTTTGATCAGCTCTTCACTTTTCAGGTGCTGGAAAGGGTCATTGCCGTATTTCATGGCTCCCATGGCTTTGCCGATTCGGTCAAGCCCGCGCTGGGCCTTGCTCGATTCTTCACGGAAACTGAATTCAAATTTATTCAGTTCGGAAAGGACCAGGTCCCGGTCCAGTCCTTTCTGTACCATTTTTCTCAGAGTATCTGAATAAAGAGCCAGGAAATCGTCACGATGTTTTGCTTCGCTGCCCACCAGGTAACTGACCATCATGGTTCTGTAAGATGATCCGGCCATATAGAACCCGCCGAAGTCTTTGCAGAGTCCACTGGAGGTGATACTGTTTTTCAGGGGGACCCATCTGAATTAAAAAGAATATTGGCGATAATCTGGAACGCGGTGTTTTCCTCACGATTGGCGACTGTAGACACATTGGTTCCAAGGGCCAGAAATGTCTTTTCGGTGGTGTCTGTTGAATCCACCCCATAACTGTCTTCAATAAAGACTGGGCTGTCGGGTGGGGTGCCTTTTTTGATTTCCGCACGCTTACCGGGGTCACTGAATGTAGAGAAAAATCTGTCATGCAGAAATTCCAGTTCTTCCTCCAGGGGGGCGTCCCCGTAGAGAAAAAACATGCCATTTGACGGGTGATAGTGTTTTTTGTGAAAGGCACAAAATTCTTCGTAACTCAGGTCCGGAATGTTTCGCGGGTCTCCGCCCGATTCATGGGCGTAGGTGGATCCGGGCAGGAGTCCTGCAAAAATATGATGAAAGATATGACGGATGGGATCGGAAAAAGCACCTTTCATTTCGTTGTAAACAACTCCCTGGTACTGGAGCGGTGAGTCAAGGCTCTCCTGGTGGTAGTGCCAGCCTTCCTGTTCAAAGGTTTTTTCGGTCAGAAGAGGATTGAAGACCACATCACAGTAGACATCCATGATATTGAAATATTCTTTCAGGTTTCTGGTGGCGAAAGGATAATAGGTGATATCGGAGCCGGTCATGGCATTGAGAAAAGTGGTCAGCCCTCCCTTGTTGATTTCGCCGAACACGTCTTTGACCGGGTATTTTTCTGACCCCATCAAGACCGAATGTTCGAGAATATGAGCCACACCGGTAGAGTCGGTGGGGACGGTATTGAAAGCTGCCGAAAAAGTCTTGTTGGAGTCACTGTTTTTGATGGCAAGAACAGGGCATTTCAGCAGAGAGTGTTCAAAGAGAAAAACGGTGGAATCGATTTCTTTTATAAATTCTTCACGTTTCAGTGTGAAGCCTGGAAAGGAGGATGTCATGGTTTTCATAGGTAATCAGAATTTTTTATGGGAATCAAGCAGGAGGGTTACCGGGCCGTCATTGACCAGATCCACAGCCATTGCTGCCCGGAAGGTTCCGGTGGCGAACCGGATCTGTCTCCTCTTGATCTCTTCTACAAACCGGTGATAGATTGGCTCGGCGATCTCCGGCGGTGCCGCATCGGAATAGCCTGGACGCCTTCCCTTGCGGCAATCACCGTAGAGAGTGAACTGAGAGATTATAAGCATTTCTCCTCCAATGTCTTCAAGGGAAAGGTTCATTTTTCCATTATTGTCCTCAAATATGCGAAGAGCTGTGGTTTTGTCCGCCATCCATCGCAGATCCCTGTCTGTGTCACTGGCGTGAATGCCGAGTAAAACAACCAGGCCCCGACCGATTTTTCCTGTTATCGATGAATCAATTGTTACTGATGCACTGCTGACCCTCTGTATTACTGCACGCATAAAACTGCTCCTTTCTGATTCCCCGGACCATAATGGATGGGCACCCTTTAAGAAACATTTATACCGGAATATGTGAAAAAATAAATACTTCTTCCAAATTACGAAGGGGAAATGGTATAATTTGTACCTGAACAGATTTTTTTATCTTATACCTGAATCCGTGAGCGTTCAATGGTGATTTTTCATGTCAACCATGTTGGATTTTTTAATTGTAGTTCCGGTATGTTACTTAAATAAAAACACAAAATCGTCACCTGTTCAGGTTATTCATTTTTCCCAGGTTTACACATGATTGAAAAACTGCAGAGCCTTGTCGGCAAAATGGCCATGGAGCTTCCCGGGATACTTGCCGCCGCAGTGGTTACAGTGGATGACGGTATGTCCATAGCTGAAACCGTGCGGGATGATAATATTGAAATAGCCGCTGCTTCTGCCTATCTTGCCTCAGTAGTCAAGTCCAATTCAAAGGCGATAAAACTGCTGGCGGATGATGAGGTTGTGGATGATATTCTGATCACAACCAGTCAGTTTCATTTTATCATCAGGCATAAGGAGGAAGAGCCGTTTTTTATTTTTCTTATGACTACGAAAGAAGAGTGGCTCGGAAAGGCCAGATTGTTGATACAGAAATACGAAGAAGATTTTGCCGGATTTGTGGGGGCGTGGGAAAAAAGTCTTGAATAATGCTTTTCCGGAGTGAAGAATATTCCGGAAAAGCATTTCATGGTGCCTTCTAAAGGGATGCCGCCTCCTGGATTTTCCTGGAGTTCTTCCTGATACTGATTCTGATCCAGCCCAGGTTGGTATCCTGATCAGCAACGATAACCAGAAAGGCTTCACTGCCCACCGGCGCAAAAAGAACCGGACCGTTCTCGAATTCAAACATGGTCATCTGCAGGTCTCCCTGGCCAAGTTGATTCCCCATGGACTCTGCAGAGCCAAAACCGGAAGAGGCAATTGCGCCAATCATTTCCGCGTCAATTCCTGCCCGTGCCAGGCTGTCCAGAAGAAAGCCGTCACGGCCGACAAGGCAGGCTGTATGTACGCCTTCGATATTGGTGAATTCTGCTAATATTTCCTGAATCTCTGTCATTTCAAAATCCTCTGCTGAAATTTCTGGTTGTTCTTCTGCGCTGTCACTGTTTTCATCTTCCACCTCCCTGAAAGTGATGTCATTGTCTTCAGGGGGAGACTGGGAGTCTTCACCTTCGGATTCAGTTTCATGGGGTGGTTGTTGTGTATCGTCTGTGTTTTCGCCGGATACCTCGGGGGCTGTAGTTTCATCATTCTGGACGGCCGCCTCAAAGAGCAGGGCTTCAAGGGACTTATCAATACTGACCATGGGGGGCTGAACACCCTTGATATTCTGGAGAGTGCCGCCGTTGAACTGAAGGATGGTAAAGAACGCCTCCTCCCCACTGCGCTCGTCACACATGGCATGGACCACACTGCCATCTTTGAAAAAAATCATACCTTCCTGTTCCCCGGTGGTTACCTTGAGTGCTGCCGTTGCCCTGGAGAGCCCGTTGAACTGGACAATATCCATCAGGTCAACCCCGTCAACAGTACCCTGGAAACCTTCATTTTCCTGGAGAACTTCTTCTATGATTGAACGAAGTTCCTTGATATCAAAAGGTTTTTCGATAAATCTCAGGCTGCCGCTCATCATCGCTTCGTTTTCGTAGCTGTTTGAAGGGTAAGCGGTCATGATGATAACACCGGTTTCCGGATGACGGTTGTTGATCTCGATCAACAATTCCAGACCGCTCATTCCCGGCATATTGATATCCGTGAGAACAAGGTCCGTCGGGTTATCGCTTAAAAGAGCCAGTGCCTCCTCGCCCGATTTTGCGGCCAGGATTTCAACATGTTCCATCGATTTGCTCAGGTTTCTCTGCAGCATCCAGAGCATATCTTCTTCATCATCAACGACCAGTACTCTTTTCATAATTTCACCATTTGGCGGAAATGTTAATCTGATTCATGAAGAGACCCTGCCCGTTTTCTGGGCGGTCTATTTAAACAAATATCAATATTGCAAAACCTGGTCCATTTTAAAAACCCTTTGAAAGAGTGTGGTTGATTTGGATTTTATTCCTGTTGCCGGGCCTTCCGGTCCAGCTGAAGTGGCCGGAAACTGGTCACCTGGTCAATATTTGATCAGGTGATTGCTTTGTAGGGTTACAATTCCCTGTGGTGTAAGGATACGACCGAGCAGAAAGGGAGTAGACTCCGTTGGCAGAGGTTTTATGGTCACATGGGACAGGGCCTCCATGGAAGAAAGAATACTTTTGAGCCAGACCGGCGACGGGTGGTGAATTTCAAGATTGACCAGGCGACAATGTTTGTCTTCCATCCTCTCGGAGGGATGGGATTGTCTGTTATGCCACTGGATCACATAAGGCACCATGCCGCCTGCAAGCAGATGGCCGTCTTCCGGTGTTGAGAATGACCATTCCAGATCTCCACGGGAGAGTTTTACAGGGTTGCCGAGTTCAAGTTTTGATTTTTGCCGTATTGCGGAAAGATTATCCGTGTTGATAACCCATGTCAGGAGTCGGGGTGATCTTTTCAGTTCTTCTCTGACAAATGGGTCATCCAGGCCGAACCAGCGGGGGAAGGGTGGCGGGACAGCTCCATAGTCAATGGCTATCACTTCTAAAAACGTGTTGTTCCCCAGTTTCATGACATGATTCTCTGTGCCCATTTGTGAGTGCTTTCCACCGGGAGGAATATCCACGTTTAATACAGATTTGATATAGGAAACTCCTTCTTTTACCGTGGAGGCACCAATTACCAGATGATCAAGGTTGGTCATAAAACTTAAGTATTATTCAAAAAAGGTGATTTTTTCGTTTTCCATGAGGATGGAAAGTCTTTCTTTCAAAAGTGTTGCCAGGGAAAACTGTTCGAACACTCCGGTGAGATATGTTTCCAGGGAGTGGGGATAATTTTCGACGAATCCGGGCAATATGGCTCCCCGGCACATGGCGGCCTCCTGCTTGAAGTGGTTGACGATATGATGCAGGTCTGTAGTAAATCCCTGCAGGTTTCGTTTGTCGAAATGATTATTGAAGAGATGCAGCTTTCTGCCCGGATAGCTGACCTTGGGCTGATGGCTGTCCGCATCCTGGATCTGAAAATGAAAATAGGGGCACCGCTCCATGATATAGGCTCGATGAATCTGTGGCAGCTTCAGGGCAAGGGAGAGTCCATTGGCAAAATAGTCAACCACCAGTTTGGCCCGCCGGGGATGTTTTTCCCTGGTGGCCGGGGAAAGGTGTCGCTCCAGATATTCATCCAGGCAGGTTTTGCAGATATAAGTATCAAGACGGGATCCGGCGCTGCAGTTTTCCCTGAAGAGTGACATCCGTTCCTTCAGCAGTTCCTCCGTAAGAGTGTATCTGAAAAGAGCTGCCGCATTATTTTCTTCGTAAGGGTATTCTTTCATTAAATACAGTTTTCGTGGCATAAAAACGCCACTGGGCCTGTTTTTAACCAGAATTTTCGTACCCCGATTTGCTCAAGTACCACCAGAAGAAGATCAAAATAGATATGGTCATACTGGGGAAGATTGCCTCCGGTGATTTTTCTTGCCCTGTTGTTTTTGAGAATGTCCGGGATATCTTCTCTGCACAACGGTTGATAATCATAGTTGGAGAGAATCTGGTTGATATCAGAGATAGTGAAGTTGAGAGCCAGGAGAATTGAGGTTATTTTATCTTTTCCGGGTCTGTTTATTTTTCCCTTGGCCAGTTTTGAAAGGTAAGTGTCGGAGACCCCTGAAGCCTGGCTGATATTGTGCAGGTTGAGACCACTTCCTTCAATTATTCTGTTGAGGGTTTGCGGAAATATTCTCATATAAGTGCAGGATTGAGGTTGCTGTTAAAGTGAATAACCCGTAAGAATTATTATCATACAGACTGTTTGCCAATTCTTCAATTATTGTTTGATAATTTCTTGTTTTTCGGTTAAAAGATTTTTTAAACTTTGATTTAGGATGTATTAAAACTTGATTGAGAGAGTTGGTATTGTGGTTGAAGAACAATTGAAAAAAGAGATGGCAAACCTGCTTGAAGAACTGATTCGAATTCCTTCAACCCGGACAAGACCGGATGAAATCCTTCGCTGCAGTGATTTTATTGAACGGTGGCTGGAAGAGAACGAGATACCCTTCCAGCGTTATACGAAAAACAATGTACCCTCGATTGTTGTTCTGCCACCCGGAAAATCTTCAGTAAAAATTCTACTGATGGCTCATTTTGATGTGGTTGAGGCTGAAAATGCTGCTCTCTATACGCCACGACAGGAAAATGGTCGACTGTACGGCAGAGGTGCCATTGATGATAAATATGGCGTTGCCCTCTCTCTGGTTCTGTTCAGGAATCACCTGAAAATGTTGCAGGAAAACGGAAAGGGAGTTGAAGATATTTGTTTTGGTCTGCTATTTACCGGTGACGAAGAGGTCGGTGGAGAAAATGGAGTCGGCAGCGTGAATGAGAAAATCAATACTGATTTTTTCATAGCCCTGGATGGAGGTAATCCAAAACTTATTGTCACCAAAGAAAAGGGCATAGTTCGTCTCCGGCTGGATGCCATCGGGGAGGCTGCTCATGCCGCCCGTCCCTGGCTGGGGAAAAATGCTTTTGATATTCTCGTTGAGGATTACCATGAAATCAAGGCTCTTTTTCCAGAAAAAAGAGCGGATCACTGGCATAAAACCATGGTGTTGACCAAATGCGGCGCAGGAAATGGTTCCAGTAATATGGTACCCGGGAAAGCGTATGCGTTGATGGACATACGGTATACGGAGCATGACGATCCGGAGGAAATCTTCAGTACCATTAAAAATACGGTTCAGAGCAATGTCACCCTCCTGGAACAGGCACCACTCTTTTATGGCGGAGATTCACCGTATCTCTATCTGCTGCAGAAATACTCGGGAGGTGCACGCCTCGGTTTTGAACATGGAGCCTCGGATGCCCGCTATTTTTCGGAAAAGAAAGTTCCGGGAGTAATCTGGGGAGCGGACGGGGAAATGTCTCAGCACACCGAAGAGGAGCATATTGTTCTTGATTCTTTCCATGAAATGTATGATCGCCTTGATCGTTTTCTGAAAGAAGTGGCAAGGGGGTGATGGCATGACAGGATCCCGTCTGCTTGACGTCAAAAATCTGAAAACATGGTTTTATACCTTTGAAGGCGTGGCCAAAGCGGTTAATGGTGTCTCTTACACACTGAACAAGGGTGAATCCCTGGGTATTGTCGGGGAGTCGGGTTGTGGCAAATCGGTCACAGCGTCGTCGGTCATGAGAATTGTGCCGGAGCCTCCGGGGAAAATTGTCGGCGGTAAAATCTTCTTTCATGGGGAAGATTTGGTGCAATTGAGTCAGAAGGAGATGCGTCGTATTCGTGGGAACCGTATTGCCATGATCTTTCAGGAGCCGATGACCTCTCTCAATCCTGTCTTCACCATCGGCAATCAGATCGCAGAGATGTTCATTCTCCACAGGGGCATGAGTAAGAAGGATGGACTGGATGCGGCAGTGGAGATGCTGGATCGGGTGCAGATACCGGCTCCGGAGAAAAGGGTGGGAGAATATCCTCACCAGCTTTCCGGGGGGATGCGGCAGCGGGCAATGATAGCCATGGCTCTGGCCTGTGACCCGGAGTTGCTCATAGCCGATGAACCGACAACGGCTCTGGATGTAACGGTTCAGGCCCAGATTCTCGATCTGATGAACAGGTTGAAGGATGAACTGGATACAGCCATACAGATGATTACCCATGATCTGGGTGTCATTTCGGAAATGGCGGATCGGATTGTGGTCATGTACGCGGGTCGGGTTGTGGAGGAGGCGGAAACAGTTGAATTGTTCCAAAACAGCTTGCACCCGTATACCAGGGGGTTGCTGCATTCCATACCGATTCTCGGCAGCCGCAGCAGGGGAGAACAGAAAAAGCTGAGTGAAATAAAAGGAATAGTTCCAAGTCTTTACGGTCTTCCTGTCGGTTGCGCATTCAGGGAACGGTGTTCCCGGGCCATGAAAATATGCGGTGAACAGGAACCACCGCTGTATGGTGTCAGTGGAAATCATGCTGTTCGCTGCTGGCTCCATCAAGACCATTGAAAAAAATGACGGAAATACTGAAAACAGAAAAGTTGCAGGTCCACTTTCCTATCCGTAAAGGTATAACCTCGCGGACGGTGGGGTATGTGTATGCTGTTGATGGTGTCAGTTTTCACCTGGAAAAGGGTGAGACTCTCGGAATTGTCGGAGAGTCCGGTTGCGGCAAGACAACTGCTGGTATGGCCCTGGTCGGGCTGACTCCGGTAACCGGAGGCCGGGTCTGGTTTGAGGGCAGGGATATGGCGGGGATGAGCCGGAGGGAGATGCGGGTTCTGCGTCGCAAGATGCAGCTTATCTTCCAGGATCCCTATTCCTCTCTGAATCCGAGGATGACAGTAAACCGGATCCTGAGTGACCCCATGGATGTACACCGTATATATGGGGGAAAGGAGAGACGTGACCGGCTTGCCTTTCTTCTTGAAACCGTTGGGTTATCGCCTGAGCAGGGGGAACGTTATCCCCATGAATTTTCTGGAGGACAACGGCAGAGGATCGGTATTGCGAGGGCTCTGGCTCTTGATCCGACGGTGATTATCGGGGATGAACCGGTTTCTGCCCTCGATGTTTCCATCCAGGCGCAGATAATCAATCTGCTCATGGATCTGAAAAAAGATTTTGATCTTTCGCTTATAATTATTTCCCATGATCTGGCCGTGGTAGAGTATCTCTGCGACCGTATTCTGGTGATGTACCTGGGTAAGATCATAGAAGAAGCGCCTTATGCTTCACTTTATACAAACCCGAAACATCCCTATACACAGGCCCTTCTTTCAGCCGCACCGGTTTCTGATCCGCTGCATCGTAAGAACCGGATTCTCCTGGAAGGGGATGTGCCAAGTCCCATTAACCCACCCTCCGGGTGTCGTTTTCATACACGCTGCCCCCGGAAGATGGAGATATGCACGGAAAAAGAGCCGGTTTTTTACAATATGGGTGATGGTCACAGTGTTGCCTGTCACCTGTTTACACCATAATTCTGAACAGATGTCTGCTGCAGAAAAGTGTTCGAGAAAAGTTTTACAACATTTGTAAAAAGGGAGGAATTACGATGAAACACCGCACCTTGAAAACCCTGGCCGTACTGGCCGCAATTGTCCTGCCGACCAGTGCCATGGCAAAAGCTGACCTGGTTATTGCCACAGATGCGCCGCCCAAATCGATGAATCCCCATGCCTATTCATCGGATGCCAATTTGTCCTATATGTCCAATTTTTTTGACGGACTTCTCCAGAGAAAGGCTCCGGAGGGGAAACTCAGTCCGGCATTGGCTGTCAAATGGCAGCGTGTTGATGCGTTGACATGGAAATTTGAACTCCGTAAAGGGGTGAAATACAGTAACGGAAATGACTTCAATGCCGCAGACGTCAAGTTTACCTTTGAACGGATGAAGAACCCTAAGTATTCAAAACTGTTGAATATCGCAAACAGTATTGCTTCCATAGAAACACCGGATGACTACACGGTTATCTTCAAGACTAAAAAACCTGTTCCCTGGTTTGCTGAAACCATGCATCAGAACTTTATTGTCGATAAGGAATCATCGGTAAACAGGGATGATGGCGATTACAACACCCATCCCATCGGCACAGGGGCGTATAAACTGGTCGAGTGGGTGAAGGGATCATATATCCGCATGGAGGCCAACGAAAACTACTGGGAGGGTGCCCCGAAGTACAAAACAGTGGAGATTCGTCCTATAACCGAGGAATCCACCCGTTTTGCCGCCCTGGCCGGAAAACAGGTTGATATTGTTAACGGCGTCCCGGTCACCCTTTTTGATCGTGTCAAATCAATGAAACATATCGAGGTGATTTCCCAGGCTGCCAGAAGGGCAATCTACATGGGCATCGGCAATAAACCGAACACACCCTTTGCTGATATTCGTGTACGCAAGGCCATTGCCCACGCCATTAATGAAAAAGAGATCATAGAAAAGATCATGCGTGGACAGGCCACCATGGCCAATCAGATTCCTGATGTTCCCACTGTTGGGTATGATCCTTCCATCAAACGGTATGATTATGATCCGGTCCTGGCCAGGAACCTGTTGGCAGAAGCCGGATATAGTGATGGATTTGAAATTACCGTTGCGGGTCCCAATGACAGATATATTAATGACGAAAAAATCTGTGAGGCTGTGGCTAAATATCTGGCCAAGATCGGTCTTAAAGTCAAACTGGATGTGAAGCCCAAGTCCATTTTCTTTGATGAACTGACCGGGAAAAAACACAGTTTCTACCTGATCGGCTGGTTTGACGGTTCCTTTGATTTTGGTCGTTCTGCGGAAAAACTGCTCCATACTCCCGATAAGGACAAGGGAATGGGCACCTATAACGGGGCCGAGTATTCCAATCCTGATATTGATGCCAGAATTATTGCCTCTTCATCCATTATTGATCGTGGTGAAAGGGAAAAGGCCCTGCAGAAAATCAACAGGATGTCAGTGGAGGACGTTGCCTGGATTCCTCTCCATTATCAGCAGGATATCTTTGCCGTCGTCAAAGGTAAGGGGATTAAGTTTACTCCCCGTTCCGACCGCTGGATTGTTGTTAAGGAAATCAAGTAAACCGGAAGTCTGAAAAGGGGGCTGGATAAAGCCCCCGACAGGTTGATATGACTACATATCTCGTTAAAAGATTGATACAGGGCATGGTTGTTCTCGTCCTGGTCTCCACTGTCTGTTTCGCCATGTTCCGCTTCACTGGGGATCCTGTGCTCATGCTGGCCGGGAAATATGCAACCCAGGAGGAGCGGGAGCAGGTGAGGATTGCCTATGGCCTTGACCGGCCTGTTTATGTGCAATATGCCACTTTTTTGAAAGGAGTGATGCACGGCAATTTCGGTAAATCCTATGTGAGTCAGATCGATGCCCTGGATATGATTCTGGAACGGTTTCCGGCAACCTTTGAGCTGGCTTTTACTGCTCTCTTCATCTCCTTTATTTTAGGTGTCGGGCTCGGGGTTGTTGTTTCCATTAATCCCAACGGTTTTTTCAGTCGGACAATCATGGCAGGATCGCTCTTTGGGATTTCGATACCGACGTTTCTAATCGGTATTCTGCTGGTGATGTTCTTTTCCGTTTATCTGGATCTTCTCCCTTCTTTCGGCCGTGGGGATACGGTACAGATAGGGTTCTGGCGGACTGGTCTGCTGACTGTGTCCGGCTTGAAACATATTCTGCTGCCAGCCCTTACACTTTCCGGCTATCAGCTGGCTGTTCTGATTCGTCTCACCAGGGCCGGAATGAGAGAAACGCTATCGGAAGAGTATATCAAAACCGCCTGGGCCAAGGGGCTTTCTCCTGCCAAGGTGATCTTGAAACATGCCCTGCGTAACGTGATGATTCCCGTAGTCACTATTGCCGGTCTTTCATTTGGCGAACTGATTGCCTTTTCCATTGTTACAGAGACTATCTTTCAATGGCCGGGGATGGGGAATCTGCTGCTGACCTCCATCTTTGAGACGGATCAGCCTATTATTGTAACCTATATCATGCTTGCGGCCTGTATAATTTTAACCATTAATATTCTGGTTGATCTGCTCTACGCCTTACTCAACCCGAGAATCCGCTATGAGTAGAGGTGAGAGATGAAAAATTTCTTTGCACTCAAAAGGGTACGTTCGTTTTTTGGTGATCCGTCGGGGATGCTTGGCGCAGCTATTCTGCTCACCTTTATTATCGCAGCAGTTTTTGCGCCGCTCATCGCCCCCATGGATCCCTATGATCTTACATCTGTGGATCTGGCCAATTTTTTACTCGAACCGTCATGGATGGACAACGGGGTGTCCGCCTTTCCTTTGGGAACGGATGACCAGGGTCGGGGAATTCTTTCCACGATTCTTTACGGGTTGAGGACTTCGCTGATCGTCGGTGGGTCCGTTGTTACCATTTCAAGTATTATCGGTATTGTCCTGGGCATGCTTGGTGCCTATTACGGTGGCATCCTCGATGCCTTCATCATGCGGGCTGCCGATACCGTCTTTTCATTTTCCACTACCCTGCTTGCCGTTCTGCTTCTTGGGGTTTTCGAGAGCAGGGGGGTTTTCACCGTTATTCTCGCCATCTGTATTGCCGATTGGGTGAAGTACGCCCGGACCATACGGGGAAGTGTCCTTGAGATCAAGGAATATCCCTATGTAACTGCAGCAAGGTCCTCTGGGGCTGGGGATTTTCGTATTCTTTTCAGGCATATTCTGCCCAATGCTCTGCCACCGATTTTTGTGGTTATGGCGGTGGACATGGCAGTAGTTATCATGCTTGAGGCAACATTAAGCTTTCTTGGGGTGGGTGTTCCTCTTACGGAACCTTCCCTCGGAATGATGATCGCCATCGGAAAGAATTATATTTACGCGGGTATGTGGTGGATGGTCGTTTTTCCAGGTGCCACACTTATTGCCATGGTGGTTGGTATTAACCTCTTTGCTGACTGGCTACGGGAAGAGTTGAACCCGAAACTGTAGTCCACCTTGAAAAATTGCCTTTTCGCCCGATTTCTTCGTCACAGGATAATGAAAATGCTCACATATGCATATATGTGAGCATTTTCATTTTTCGTTGCGACGCATAAGTCGGGCAAACAACTATTTGTGGACAGGCAATATCTGGACTGGCACCTCGGTCTCTCCTGTATTACGGTTACCTGAAAGAAATCCGGTTGCCAATCAAAGTCTAATCTGATTCCGTTGCGGCAGGTGATTTTTGACCGCAGACTCACCCGCATTTCTCGTGAACATTGTGTTGATTTTGATATGAATTTATACATTTACAAAATCAGCCAGGATGGCACTGTTGTCAAATTAACACAATGTTCCCCGGAAGTCAGTTCAGGTAGGTTTCGCATACAACTGCAGGGGGAATATTATGAGATTTCGTCAAATAAAGATTGTGCTCAAGACAGTTCTGTTTTTTTTCGTGTCACTGGGAGCTGTGAACAGTTTTGCATTACCGACTTTTCAAATGGCGGCCGACAGTCTTCTCCAGGGTGTGCAGGCCGGCAAGGTCATCGGTTTTGTTGATCTTTCCGGCAGTAATGGAGAGGCTTCAAAACTGGCCGTGGAGATCTTTCAGGAATTGGAACCGATCCTTATCAGGGAAGGTATCAACAGGCAGTTGACGTTTATCGAGAGAAGGGATCTGAAATTGATTTTTGATGAATGGGCTCTCGATTCATTCAGCAAAACAGGGGACGCTGGAGCCCGGACAATTCTTGGTGCCGATTATATAATTACAGGAAAAGCAAAAATATCCGGAGATTTTGTCCAGTGCAGCCTGAAACTGATTCAGCTTGATAATGGTCGGATACTGGCTGCCGCCGAAGGTTATGTGAAAGCCCGACCACACTATTACCAGTGGGAACAGTTGCCGGTTGAACAGGAAAAACAGATTCGTCAACAGGTCTCTGAAGAAGGTGTGAGCAGTGATGGGAAATTACACTTCTGGACGGATAAAAAACGTTATCTGCCCGGAGATGAAATCATAATATTTTTTAAAGTTTCCGAACCGCTTTATGTGAAAATTATTGATGTGACACCCGATGGAAAAGTGACGACGATTTACCCGAACATCTTCCAACCCGGAGTGCTCTGCTCGCCTGGTCGTGTCTACACTATTCCACCTGACAAAGCTCAGTTCAAACTGGAAGTTACTCCACCCGCAGGGATTGACAGGATCAAGGCCTTGGCCAGCCCTGATCCTTTTCCTGATGACCAGGGCCAGAAGACCCGAGGAGTTCGTTTCACCAGAGCCATTGTTGGAGCGGCTCCGATCAGAGCAGCCCTGTCTTTTGAGATTGCTGATTAACAGAGGTAAGGTGGATGAAAACACAGAGTTACAAATTCTGTGACCAGTTACGAACTGGCTAATATTCTCCTTGCATAAATAGTAATAAGTATTATTATTGATTTGTTCTGGGATGGTGTTTTCTTCTTTTGCAGCTGGATTGCTGTTTCTTATAATTTGAATACCTTCAGGAGGGTGTATGAAAAACGTACTTATTGCTTATTCAAGTCGGACGGGAACCACCAAGAAAATGGCCAGTTATATTGCTGAAGGATTGCGAATGGCGGGTCAGTCTGTCGACCTGAAAAGTATTTCTGCCATTGAAAATGAAAATGATCTTGAAGGTTATGACGGGTTCGTTTTTGGTTGTCCTACCTATCACAAGGATATGACAAATGGTATGAAACAGTTTTTGTTTAAAGCTGAGCAGGCCGGGCTTGGCGGGAAAATCGGTGGGGCATTCGGTTCACATACCCATAGTGGCGAGAGTGCACCGATGATTTTTGATACCATGGAACATGTGTTTAAAATGGAAATGACAAACTTGGGTCCTCTCAATCTCACTGAAGCAATGGTGGGGGGAGACGAGGGGTGCAAGGCGTGTCAGGATTATGGACGGGCCCTTGGAGAGTTGTTGGGTTGAACGTCCATGAAAAATGCCGTACAGCTAAACAGTTGTACGGCATTTTATTTTACCTGAATCCGTGACTGGTCTGTTTTTTCAGTGGGTCAAAAGTCCGGTAAGGACATTATAAACGTCTCGGAGATACACAATTCCAACCACTTTCCCGTCACTGCGTGTTACGGGGAGTCTTCGTACTCTTTCCATAAGCAGGGTGTCAGCACAACGCAGCAGAGTATCCTTGGTGGAAATGACCCTGACATCCTCTGTCATTATCTCGCTGACCCTGATGGATTGAACAGCCATTGTTTTTTCATCCCTGATCGATTCCCAGGAAATATTGCCATGGTGCTCGTCAAGGTATACATGAGATGGAATGATGATTCTTAATATATCAATGGTTGAAACGATTCCCACAAGATTCATGGCTCCGTCCAATACAACGATCCCGTTGACTGATAACCCGTGACCACGCTTGGTGGATTTCATAACGCGGATTGCCTCCTGCAGGGACATTTCAGGAGTGAGCCAGCTTTTGATCGGTTCCATGATGTCTTTTACTTTCATAGTGCCTCCGTTTGCCTGTCGGCCTGCGCAGGGATTCCCTGCGATTACAAAATAGTAGCGGTTTAGTGCTTTACTCCTGAATTCCTGTCATAAAAAACAAGAAATCAGGGAAGGTGTTTTGAAATCAAATGGTTAAGTTTATTTCCATGGCACTTATACCCCCTTGTGGGGTGTTAATAACTTTATACCATAGAAAAAGACAGTTAATCAATAAAATTGATATAAAAAATAATCACAATGAATATATCGCAAAGGAAACGTGCAGGTCTACAGTTTTTCCCGCAGTGTAGTTCTTGAGATTCCGAGAATTCTCGCTGCTTTGGATTTGTTGTTATTTACCCGGTTCAATACCTTTTTGATATAGTTTTTCTCTATTTCCCTCAAAGAAAGAAGGTGTTCGTCTTCCCTCTGCTCTTTGTCAGAGATATCCTCCAGATTCATCATGGAGATCCAGTCTGTTTTACAGAAAATTACTTCTCTTTCAATAAGGTTCTTCAACTCACGGATATTGCCGGGCCATTCGTGTGCGAGCATTTTGCGGGATGCTTCCGGGGTAAATCCCTTGATCTGTTTTTTCAGATCCTGTTTCAGTTCATGGAGAAAATAGCTGGCAAGTTGGAGAATATCGTCTCCTCTCTCCCGCAGGGGGGGCAGGTTGATGGGAACAACATTCAGCCTGTAGTAGAGATCTTCCCTGAAATGGCCATTGCTGATTTTCTGCTCAAGTTCGATGTTGGTGGCGGCAATAATGCGGATTTTTACCTGGATATCCTTGAGGCCACCTACTTTGCGAAAAATAGATTCTTCAATGAGTCTCAACAGTTTCGGTTGGAGTTTCAGTGGCAGGTTACCAATTTCATCGAGAAAAAGTGTTCCACCGTTGGCCAGTTCCACCAGGCCTTTCTTCTCAGTTCTGGCGTCGGTAAAAGCACCTTTTGAGTGGCCGAAAAGTTCGGATTCTATCAGGCTGGTGGAGAGGGTGCCGCAATCAACCTTGACAAATATATTTCCAGAACCGCTGCCGGTCTCATGGATTGCTCTTGCTACCAGTTCTTTTCCGGTTCCTGTTTCTCCGGTAACAAGTACAGGCGATTCCACATCTGCCGCAAGTTTGATGGCGTCCTTGACGCGTTCCATGACCGGAGAAGATCCTATAATGGACTTGAGACCGAGAATTTTCTGTTCCAGAAAAACTCTTTTTTCCATCATCCGTGACTGGATAAGACGGTTGAGGATTGTTTTGAATTCCAGCAACTCAAACGGTTTGACAATATAATCAACTGCACCTGCCTTCAATGCATCAATTGCGGTTCTTGCCTCGTTGATACCCGTGAGCATGACGATATCGACATCTCCGGCAACTTCCCGGATGGACGGGATAAGATCAATGCCGTTTTTGTCGGGTAGACCGATATCAAGAAATACAAGGTCAATGATGGTAGTACGAAGCACTTCCAAAGCTTCGTTACCCGTTGCTGCTGTCATCACAGTGTGGCCGAGCTTCTTGACAACCTGCGCCAGGGAGAATCGCAAATCTTCCTGATCATCGATAATGAGTATAACTCCCATTATGGTTCCGCCCGGAAAAAGATGGTAAAGGTTGTTCCCTGGCCGATTTTGCTTTCAAGTACTATAGCTGCATCATTTTCTTTGAGAGTTCGGTACACTATGGACATACCCAATCCGGCCCCGGAAGTTTTGGTGGTGAAAAAAGGTTCAAAAACCTGCTCGGCAACCTCCGGTGACATACCTGAGCCGTTATCCCGGAAATGAACAACCACATGATGGTCCTTAGAGAGGAGCCCAGGATATCTTTTTTGATAGAGTTTGAGCTTGCCGGGAGAGAGGCGGGTTGCTGTCAACGTAATTTCGCCCTGTTCCATAATGGCGTCAATAGCATTGAGAAAAAGATTAAGAAAGACCTGCTGAACCTGATGGGGATCGGCAATGACGGGAGGGAGGTCATGGCTGATATTGCTGCTGAAATAAATCTGTTTTTTGGTCAGCCGGTTATTGATGAGAGGCAGGGTTTCAGCGATAATGGTCATCAGTGAGGTCGGACGTTTATTGGGGACGACGGGGCGCGCATAGGAGAAGAAGTCGGTCAGCAGTTCGTTGAGACGATCCACCTGTCTGATAATGCGTTGGGAGCATTCAAGTTGTTCGCTGTTGTCCTTTGCCTCTTCTTCTATGGACTGTGCCATTATCTTGATTCCCGCCAGGGGATTTCGCACCTCATGGGCCACTGCCGAAGCGATTTCTGCGACTGTTGAAAGGCGGTTCATTTTTGCCATTTCCTTTCGGATATATTTCAGTTCGGAAATATCGGAAAGTGATATGATCACTCCGACCGTTCTGCCGGTCGCGTCCTCTCTGGCCACATTGGAATAGTGGAGAATTCTCTCCTCACCGCCTGGTCCGGTAAATGACAGCTCTTTTTTCTGCTGCTCTTTGCCGGAATCAGTTATGGTAAGAAGCTTCCGTGCGACTTTTCGGTCAATAATCGAGAGAAGATTTCGGCCTTCCAGGGGAGTCGGGCTGGAATGGAAAATAGATTTTGCCACGGAATTGCTTTTTCTGATGGTGCCGTCAAGATCAGCAACTATCAGGCCATGATTCAATCCCTGAATAATGGATTCGGAAAATTTTTTTTCTTCCCTCAGGCTGACTATTGATTTCCTCAAATCATTTACAAGGTCTATGAGTTGCTGGTCTTGCTTGTGATTTTTGAAGATACCGGCGAGTATTGATCCAGCTATTTCAAGAAGCTGCTCAATTTTTTTTGAATATCGGTGTTTTTCCTCCACGTAGACAGTCAGTAACCCGTAAAACTGTTCATCACTGGTTATGGGAATGATGTAATTCCCAAAGAACGGGATTATCTCCTTTTTTTCTGCAAAAAGGGGTGGAGAAGTTTTAAAGAAGGTAGCCGAACGGGTCTGGGCAATGGAGCCGCAATGACAGATACCGGGCTGGATACTGGTACAGAGGGGAGTGTTTTTTTCACAAGCGGGAGAGGAAACTTCACGGACGAGCTGAGGAGAGTCTTCCCCGGTGAGAAAAAGACCGATATGTGGTCCAAGCCCCAGGGAATCTGCGGAAATCAGTCTATTAATGATCTGCTCTATTTTGTTTTTGAAGAGTAGAGGACCAAAAGCAATCTTGAGGATGTCATTTATAATTTGCTGATGTTGACCCCGGTTGACAGGTACACCAATGTCATCATCTCTCGGGGTGGTTTTCATCTCCATAACGCTCTCTTCGGGATAAAGCGGGATGTCGCAGGGTCGTGCGGCAGGCACGTCAGCCAGATTTTGCGCATATTACAGCGATTTTAAATGAAAAATCAAGAAAATCATTTGCTCGCTCAGGTTTCATTCTGATAAATCCTGTGCAGGTTCAGGTATGGCTATACGAACCCTGATGGGTTCCCGGATACCAATATGTTTCACAAAATTACTCAGTCCCTGGATGACGGGCCAGGTTATTTCCTGTCCCTTTGGAATAATAAGTGTCCCGTTTTTTGCAAAGACATCATCTTCGGCAATCATACCGGAAATGATATCGTGGAATTTCACACTGATAATTTTTGTTTTTTCAGTCTGTACCTTCATGGTTGCCAGGAATTCCAATACCCTGGGATTATACACCCCTGATTTTTTTTTCAACCTGGTCAGCGCTTCCCTGGGGTGGATGCCCTGGTGAAGGAGGAGATCATGGTCAATTACCGCTTTCAGGATCTGGGCTCCGATCTGTGCCTCTTCCGGCAGTTCTGCGAGTTCACCTGACTCGTATTCATCATACCGTTTGAGTTGATTTTTGACCATGAGTGCAACTTTTTCCAGTCGGGGAATATGGCTGAGAAGGTTGGCTCCTGTGACAGGATGCCGGGTGAACGTGTCCTCTTCTTCTTCAGTCAGGTTAACTCCGGCATTGAGTTTCTGCAGTATTTCCACGGGCAGGGTAATGCAGCCAATGCCGGACATCAGGGCAGCGATTTCATATTGCCAGAGGTGGGGAAGATCCATTTTTTCAGCAATACTGTTGACCGTCATCTTAATTCTGTAACCACTGCTGAAGGCTGCGGAATTGGCAATGCTGAGGAGTTCGCTCAATACCTTGATACTGCCCTTCAGAGTTTCATTCAAAAGTTGCTGTTCAGCGATGACAAGCCTGTATTGACGAAGAGCCAGAGCAAGGGAACTCACCAGGACAGACATGGCACAGGGTTTTGTCAGGAACCTGAAAATCCGGCCTGTATTAACTGCCTCAATGGCTGTTTCCTGGTCTGCATTTCCGGTCAGCATGATACGTACCGTATCGGGATAAAGATCTTTAACCTGAGAGAGAAGCTGAATTCCATCCATTCCGGGCATACGCATATCTGAGACAATGACAGCAACAGGCCCCTGCTTTTTTAAAAGAGCAAGTGCGTCAGCGCCGCTTTCGGATGTGAGGACAGTGAAACGTTTTCTCAGTTGCCGTTTCATGGACTGCAGTACGTTAACTTCATCATCCACGAAGAGGATTGTTTCATTGGTCATTGTCAGTATCCTGAAATAAAGAAGGAAATATGGATTTTTGTTTCTTCTTCTGACATTATCCGGTTTCCCCGGTCACAAATCAAATCATTTTTTGAAATACGTCCTGTAAAACAACCACTTCTCAAGGTTCACCTGTGCCAGGCGGGGTTTTCGGGAAGAGCCAAGACTGGTGACGAAAATTATTTCAATTCGTTGTCCGTGATTGTCAGTTATGGTTATTTTTAGAAAGATTCAGGTAAACAATGGTAAAAATTTAATTGATTGGTTAGTTGGTGCAGAAAGAAAACAGTGCAGGTCGGGAGAAAATGAATACTCAAAAAAACACAAAATTTCTGACAACCAGGGAAGTGGCCAGGCTGCTCCATGTCAATGAAAAAATGGTCTACTCCCTGGTGCATGACAAGGGACTGCCTGCCACGAAAATTACCGGAAAATGGCTGTTTCCCCGGCGATTGGTCGAAGAATGGCTGGAAACCAGTATCGTCAACTGTAACAAGCCGGGAACGGGGGCAACTCTGGACGGCAGCCAGCTCCTTTTTGCCGGCAGTGATGATCCCCTGTTCCAGAGAACCCTTTCTCTGTTTCATGCTCAGGAAAATTATCCGATCATCTTTTTTGCCAACCTCGGCAGTATGGGCGGGTTGAGAAGTCTGCGGCGGGGACTCTGTCATATCGGCGTCTGCCATCTTCTTCAGGATGACAATGACGAATATAATTTTGATTTTGCCGATCAGGAGCTGGACAGGTCACCGGTTTTTGTCAATTTCAGCAGACGTGAACAGGGGTTGGTTGTTGCCAGGGGTAATCCCAAAAAAATCGCCGGGCTCAGTGATTTGGTGAGAGATGATATCCGTATTGTCAACAGACCTTTGGGAACAGGGACTCGGCTTCTCCTGGACTGCGAGATAGCACGCTCGGATATTTCTTCGAACCAGATAGCCGGTTATACAGATGAGGTTGCAAGACATATTGATGCCGGCCTGGAAGTTTTATCCGGTCGTGCCGATGCAGCTCCTGCCATCCGGGCGGCTGCAGGTCTTCTTGACCTGGATTTTCTTCCCCTTCGCTGGGAGCGGTTTGATCTGCTGATCAACAGAGACTGTTTTTTCGATAAGGGCGTGCAAAAATTTATCAGCCTGCTCCATGAAGAGTCGTTCAGGGAACTGGCTGTGTCGTTTGAAGGTTATGATATTTCATTATGTGGGAAGATGCTCTTTCCCGATAATTTTCAGTCAGAGGATAAATGATTGATGAGAACAGGAATTGTGCTGTTACTGGTAGTATTTATATCGGGATTCCGGGCGGAGCCTGGTCCTGCCGGGGAAAAGGTGTTGAAGATGTCCACCACGACCTCCACTCAGTCATCCGGACTGCTTGATTTCATTCTGCCGGAATTCACACAAGATACAGGTATCAGGGTCAAGGTTATCGCCAAAGGAACCGGAGCGGCTATTCGAGACGGTCAGGACGGAAATGTGGATGTGATCTTTGTCCATGCGAGGGGCCGGGAGGAAAAATTCGTGGCGGAAGGATGGGGTACAAAACGGTATGCGGTGATGCACAATGATTTTGTAATTATCGGTCCGTCCGCAGATCCTGCAGGAATCAGGGGATTGAAGGATGGGGCCACGGCTCTGGCTCGCATTGCAGCAGAAAAACAGGGGTTTATTTCCAGGGGCGATGACAGCGGAACCCACACCAAGGAACAGAATCTCTGGAAAAAATCCGGTGTTTCCCTGGTCGAACGCACACGGACCATTGTCAAAAAGGGGAAGAAAAAGATTATCAGCTATACCATGCCGGCCAATGCCGACACCTGGTATTTATCGATTGGGCAGGGTATGGGGAAAACTGTTACCTTTGCAGATGAAAAACAGATGTATACCATGTCCGATCGAGGAACGTATATAAAATACAAATATGGCAAAATACCGGCAATTGAACTGGAGGTGCTCTGCGAAGGAGGCGGGGATCTTGCCAATCCTTACGGTATCATTCCGGTGAATCCTGAAAAATACCCACATGTCAGGCATGATCTTGCCATGAAATTTGTTACCTGGATTACCTCGGAAAAAGGGCAGAAGATGATTGATGGTTACAGGTTGGAAGGGAAGCAGTTATTCTACCCTGATGCGTTGTAAGAACAGGGTGATCACCTTGCATTAAAGAGAAGGGGCGGGTATCATAGATCCTCCGTTTCTTGTAATGTTCCCGGTTTTTCGGGTTGGCGATTTTTATTTATGGATTTATTCTTTGACAGTATCCGCTCCGCTTTTCTGCTTTTGCTCTCAGGGGACCCCCAGCTGATTGAGATTGTCGGAGTCTCACTCAAAGTGAGTTTCAGCTCAACCCTGATTGCTTCCATTGTCAGCATTCCCTGCGGGTTTATCATAGCCTATTCTGTTTTTCCGGGCAAAAGGCTGCTCCTCACCTGTCTGAATACTCTGCTTGCTCTGCCGACGGTTGTAATCGGTCTCTTTGTTTATTCATTTATTTCCAGAAGGGGGCTTTTGGGTCCCCTTGAGCTGCTCTATACCCAGAAGGCAATTGTAATCGGTCAGGTGATCCTGATTGTGCCGGTGATCATGACCCTGACAATTGCCGCCGTCAGTCGGATTGATGATCGTTTCCGTATGACGGCTCTGACTCTTGGGGCAAACAGGTGCCAGATGGCCCGTGTGATACTTGAAGAGGCCCGTTACGGAATCTTTGCGGCTGTTATTGCAGCCTTTGGCCGTGTTATTGCCGAGGTTGGCATCAGTATGATGCTGGGAGGGAATGCCAGAGGGTTTACCCGGACAATGACTACGGCCATGGCCCTTGAATATGACAAGGGAGAGTTTGTTCTGGCAGTGGCCCTGGGCCTGACCCTTATGGCATTTGCCTTTATCATCAATATGCTGTTTCATTTTTTTCAGGGAAGGACGGGGCAGGATGCTGTATAAACTGGAAAATCTGAAAAGAAATTTTGGTTCAAGAACTGTTCTTGATCTTGATTGCCTTAAAATTGAATCAGGGAAAATTTATACCCTGATCGGACCCAACGGAGCCGGAAAAACAACACTGCTGAAGATTCTTGCCTTTCTTGACCGACCGGACTCGGGCAGAATGGTATTCAGGGGCAACCTGTGAAAATGTCTGAACAGCATCTGCATGCTCTGCGGCAGCATGTGGTTCTTCTGGACCAGAATCCGATCCTCTTTTCCGGCTCGGTGAAAAAAAATGTTGAGTTCGGGCTGGGGATAAGAAAAATACCGCGCCATCAACGGCTGCAGCGGGTGAAAGAGATGCTTCACCTGGTGGGGATGGAGAAGTTTATTGATTTCGACAGCAGGGGGCTTTCAGGGGGGGAGGTGAAACGTGTGGCGCTTGCCCGTGCCCTTGCTTTGTCTCCGGACGTGCTGCTCTGTGATGAGCCGACCGCCAATGTGGATGTGAAAAATCAGGAAATCATTTTGGAAACACTGGAAAGAATAAACAAGGAAGAGGGTCGTTCAATCATTTTCTCCACCCATTATCTCTCCCAGGGACAACGACTGGCTCACCATACTCTTCTGCTTGAGAACGGTGTTCTGGGTAAGTTGCCCCGTGAAGTGCTGCGGGATCCAGGTCTCAGTTGAATCCCCAGACGCCGTAATTTGGACCGTACAGATCCCATTCTTCAGGTTTTCTGGCCAGAAACCATTCATGAAAACGTACATCGGTTCGAGTTCCGCTGAAAGGGAAAGAGAGATAGAACCTTGCACATTTTTTTGTATCCGGTTTTCTTGAGAGTCTCATTCTCGGGTTGTTTTTTTTCACCTCTTCCAGAAGGGTCACTGCCTTGTCCGTGTCATGGAGGGGAACTGTCAGGGTGTAGTTATACTCTTCTTTCATGGATTCGGGCCCCTTGTTCAAATTGCTTTAACTTTTTCCGGGAAGATGCATGGTGTATCTTTTCTTGGGTTGTTATATTTTATAAGGGTGCGTATTCTCTTATATGGTTATTGGCGGTTTTTATCGGGGTCTGTCCCCGTTTTCCTCAAATATTTCACATACTGTCCCCGAAATACCCAGAGCAACTGTCAAGGATAAAGATTTGACCCCCTTTTCTTATCTCCCAGATTACCGGTGACATTGTGTTGGCCTATGCTTTCCTTGAAGGCGAGAACCTCCTGATTTCAGTTTTTATCGCAGAATCGTATACATAGTTGAGGTGGAGAGATAAGGTTGCTGTCAATGGAATTCTAACTAATGAAAACAAGAAAAAATATACAAAAACAAAAACTAATTAATGATATTAAAGCCAACACCTTATCAAAATAACTTAACTTGATTTTTGCATTAGATGATAAAATGCCACCCCAAAATGGTATTTTACTTCTTACTGCTGTTGCAGCCAAGCAACAACCTGAAATAATAGCAAATATTATAGGAATCGATTTCATTTTAATCACAGAGCTCTTTTGGATAATAATCACCTTTTGAAATATCAATTGGAGTGAAACCAGCTCCGAGTCTCAATTTTACACTCCATTTGTCACCATTTGTTGACATACCTAACCATCTACTAGGGCCGAAATTTATGTCAAAAGGCGTTGTTGGCGGATCAACTTCACCATCAAACGGATAGTCGAATTCAAAAGAAAAACCACCACCTATTTCCAAATCTGTCGTGAAATCTATTTTTGTTGGATGTTTTGAATTCCAACTAAATGTCACAGGGCCCAAACTTCCACCAAATCCCCAAGAAAACAACCCCTCCGGATCCACCCAATTAACGGGATCATTTCCAACGTAACCATAAAGATTAATCCCACCATCAAGCCCAATAGGATCAGCAGAAAGATACCGTCCAGTATCCGGATCATAAAATCTGTGCCAAGATATCACGATGCGTCTTCTCCCCCTAAGGAGCTGTTTTTCTTCAGGGTTCACGCAGGTTCAAAGAGCTGTGTTCAGTAATACACGACATTTACAGACAAGACAAGCAACTTCAGGCAGTTAAAGAAAAAAAGAGTTGTGCACCGGGGTTGTGTTCTGGTTCCTTTCGCCGCAGGCGGAGTAGGTTGACGATTGCTCCGTCTTTGTCGCAGATTGGGAAGACAACGCAGTTATAAAAAATCTCGTTGCCTTTTGCATTGAGTATACCCAGGCTTTTCAGCGTGTTGATGACTTCCGGATCGTCCGGCAGGATGTTTTTCAGACTGCCATTTGCATAGCCGGTGCCGAAGTCGGTGAGCGTTTGGTTGTTCGATATGCCCCGACCCTTGAGGTAGTGTCTTCTGTGAAAGTGTGTTGATAATAGCCGACCACACGAGCCAGCAGCTTCTTGTCGGATACGCTGATTCTTGCTTTTTCATTTTGTTCTTTAACTGCTGCTTTTCTGGCTTCTGCCTTCTGGTATCGGCAGCTCTCCTCCGGGGAAGTAGTCCTTGAGCAGTTCCACAGGTTTTCCCTGGGATTAACGGTAAGTGATGGACTCTTTGTATTCTCATGGAAGGGGCAGAAGCCTTGGTAGTTCCCGCCGACCTGCTTCAGCTCGATGCCACAGGCCTTCATAAAGGGAGCAAGGTCAACGCCTTGCTTGATGGCGTCGATTTCGTCTTGATTGGTCATCTCGTCTTCTTCTCCTGTCTTGCATTTCAAAAAGTGATCATGCTATGAAATAGTGGACACTCAGTTAAGCCATTGTTACGTAAGCGCTAAATAAACCCCATCTTCTCATAGCAGTAAGAAAATGTTCCACTATGCCAAACCCAAACAAGGAGGCATATCATGGACAACAACTCAAAAAAGGATTTCTGGCATCGGCATATAGAGGAATGTGAAAAAAGCCATTTGAGCCAGATCGAATACTGCACCACCCATAACATTGCATTGTCAACCTTCGGCTACTGGAAAAGAAAGCTGGGTAAAGACCAGAATCGCAAACCAGTTTTCTATCCTCTTACCGTGTCCCCCAGCATCTCCCATAAAAATGGCATCAAAGAATCCGGCCTGACCCTCCATGTCAAAGATGGACGTTTTACAATTCAGATAGAAAAAGGATTTTCATCATCAGCTTTGTCTGAAGTAATAACAACTTTAGAGCAGTTATGAGAGATTGGCATACCGGAGGCGGGGTATATATTGCCCTGGGAGCAACCGATATGAGAAAGTCAGTTAACGGCCTGTCGCTTCTGGTGGAAGAACATTTTGAACTGGATCTGTTTTCCGGTAGTCTGTTTGCCTTCTGCAACCGGAAACGAAACATTGTCAAAATCCTTTACTGGTCTGGCAACGGATTTTGTATCTGGATGAAGAAACTTGAAGAGGAGATGTTCAGATGGCCGGAATCGGAACAGGAGGTGTTGGAGATCAGCCCCAAGGCCCTGGGCTGGCTTCTGGATGGTCTGGATCTGGACCATGCACACAGACGGTTGAATTATAATGAGCCGAAGCACGATTAATGATGGAACGTTTTTCGAGTTATTTGATGTTTGGTGCCGTAGTAGATATACAACCCCTCGGCTGCGCCTCTGGTTCGTAGGTTTTTTAAGGCATGGGGAAGCTCGAGCTTAGAAAAAAAGGTGGGGAGCCCGAAGACTCCCCGGACGGTTTTTTCTAATCCGTCGCTCCCATCTGGCTATCCCTTGGCGGGTTGCTCCTCAGCAGAGCCCGCCTCCGTTTCGCCAGACCTTTGTACCTGCCAAAAGCAGGAGTGACTTTTGTTAATTTAACGTGATCTTTTTTTTTGTGGTGTGGGGGAATACATTTCCAGAAAGAGTTGTTCATCAAGCTGAGTAAGCTCACGTTGCGCTGCGGTGGTAAGCAGTTCTGCTGCCATGACATTGAGTAGTCTCAAATTGCCGGCACTATGTTCCACAAGTGCCGACATAAGTGGTTTTGTCATTAACTGAGGTGCTCCGGCTTGTTTCAGACAATACTCCAGATAATTTCTCAGTTCTTTTTTGTCATATGGTGAAAGTATTCTTCTAAACCTGATACGACTTCCCAGAGCAAGAAGATTATTGCTCCGAAAACGTTCAGGAAGAGTGAGATCCCCGCAAAGAATAACAGTCAGTAAACATTCTGAATCAAACTGAGCACTCCCCATCAACCGCAATTCATTGAGGTTACAGGTCACCATTTCCTGAGCCTCGTCAATCAGGAGTATTGGTCTGAACAAAGTTGATGTAATATGCTGTCGCCACCTTTCCCGGAGAGCTTTAAATCCACCGTATCTGTTGGATGGGGTAAGATTGACACCAAAGAGATCCCCCATCTCACGGTAAAAGTCTGCAATACTTGATTGAGGTCTTTCCATAACACCAACCACGACGTTTTCCAACCGTTCAAGTTTATGGGAAAGATATTGAAGATTTTTTGATTTACCAAGCCCGGGTTCTCCGGCCATGAGTGCGAATCCGCCATCCATGACCAGATTTTCAATTTGAAAGAGGAAGGTATCTATTCCCGGTGCCGGCCATAAAGAGTGTACTGGAATGTTGGGAAGAAACGGATTCCATTTCAGACCGAACAGTGCAAGAAGACGCTTATTATTCATGGTCTGCCTCCATTGGAATAAAGGCAGGAGGGAGTCCGGTGGCTGCATAATCAGCCAGTAATTTACGCAATAGCGGTGGATAGGGGTCTGTGTCGATATCAGCTTCAGGCAAGGCCACAAGAGGAGCCAGTGTTCTTCGCAATCCGTCACTGTTTTTGATCTTGTCCTGAGGGTAAATTTTCGCAAGCAAAGTTGAATCTCTCTCGTCTACCAGCCAGGCGTGGCAAAGATTCCAGCTTTGATATCGTACATATAGTCGGTCAAAGTGGCGGAACCTGGATGGAACTTCAAATCGAACACCTTTGATCTGTAAAGTAGAGTCACTTTTTCGCTGGGCACGATTTTCCTGAACAGTAAAAGAAAAAACCATCTTTTCACGCTCAGGAGCAGGGCGTGCACCATCTGGTCCCGCCAGCATTTTCTCCACAGGGGAACAGTTGATCTCCTGGTGGCGTTTTCGGTTATACTCCATCTCCGACCAGGCCTGTGTGGCATAATTCAACGTCTCAAGCGTCAAGGGTTCTACCCGTGACAGCATGGACATCAGCCGTCCTTCCAACTGTCCCCAGAAGGATTCCTGTTTGCCATTTTGATAAGGACTATACGGCAATGTCCGGTCGTGTTTTATGCTCAAGCCCAGTAGGCCATTTGTTGTTTCGCGGGCGATCATTGCCGCACCATTATCCGTCATTAAACTGCGGGGTAATCCCCGTTTCATAAAGGCCTGCAACATACCATGATGCAACACTTCCGCTGTTTCCTGATAATACCACTGGATATGGCAACATAATCGGGAACAGTCATCAAGTATGCAGAGTGCTATCGGAGTATGCCATTCTCCGTTACTATCAGCTACCCGTAGTTTGCCCTTATGGAAATCCAGATGCCAAAGTCCGTGGACATGGGACGCCTCGTAACTTCTTACTTCCATCTGTTCAAGATGTTCTTCTGCCTTGTATTGTCCTTTGGTTTTGTTACGGGGTGACCGCTTCTTGTACCACCCTCTTTCTTTCATGCGTCGGCGAACACTGGCATAAGATGGAGGTTTACCCAGCTCTGGCTTTTCTTCAATTAATGCCAGAAGATTGTCGGTATGGAGCCGATAACTCCAATGGGGAAAGCTGCAATACTGTTTCCCGAGTTCGATCAGCATCTGCGCAGAAAGAGCTGTTTTCTTCCCGAGATCTGAACGGGGTTTTCGTTCCATATCTCCCACAGGATCGTTACCGTTCAACGCTTTGTAGTACCAACGCTCAATGGTGGAAGCACCAAAGGTAACAAACCCATCTTTGCATGGGTGCTGATACCGTCGGCTCGCAAGTATTTTAAGTTTTCTGCCAAGTTCTCCCGGCTCGGGAGGACTGGCAAGCAGTCCTCCTATGATGGAAAAACGGAGTTGTGCCCAGGAATGCAGGCGGGACTCGCTATTCTTGTTCATGATATGGCTCCTGTCTGGTTTATGAGCATAGTCTGCTCGTTTTTGGACAAAAACCAATTTACAGGGAGAGGACAAAAGAAGAAGTCCCCAACTTTTGCGGGGAGTTACTGCTCCATCACTGTTCCTGTCGCCAGCAGTACGAGACAATTGAGAATTGCGTTTGAGGAGGATTTTTTGGTTTCGAGATAATGACCCACCAAAGATCCAGGCAAAGTGTGATTTGTAACAGCAGGATGAATAGAACCACGTATTGTTTGCCAGAGTTGACTTTTAGGGAAAATCTCACGAAAATACGTCAACCACTTGCTGATTGTTTTCCTGTCTGCTCCAAGCATTTTTGACACCATGTTTTTACTGTATTCCTGTGGTTTGCTTTGGTTTAGTGTGGTTACAATCAATATAACTACTCTGAAATACACCCGCCGATCCATGAATAGAGTCGATTTCGGTAAGGTTCTACGACGACAATTCTCTTTACTGCAACAGAGACTGAACCGTACAGAGTACTCTTCAGGAAGATCAGGCCCACCGCGTGGCTGACGTTGGTAATTGGAATAATGCTGAGGGCTACCACAATAGGGACAACCGGCTTTATGCTGCTGATCAGCCAAATCTATGTCTATATGGTGAAGAAGCTTAAAAAGGTTGGTGCTTTGAAGTAATTCTGGTATCATTTTCCTGCCTTAGTGTTTTAGGCAGGAACCCTCTCGGGGTATTTGCGCGATACGTGAGGGGGTTCCTTACCTTTCCATCACTTATCTTGCACATTTTAACTCTATTTTCCATCATTTATTTTGGCCACTCTCAATAATAAAACAGGCTGAAAAAACACACCATTAATCACTGTTTCCTTAAGGGAAAAAGGTTGATTTTTATTGCTGTTTATGGTAGTGTTTTTCTCATGATTTCAGATAGTTCTACATTGCCGGATGACCCTTCCGAACTCAAGAAAATCATCGTTGCGCTGGAACTGAAAAACCAGAAAAAGCAGGATGCTCTACAGCAGCAAATCGATATTTTACACGAAGAGCTGCGACTTGTTTATGCAAAGTTTTTCGGCCCCAAAAGTGAAGTATTCCGCGGCAAAAGTCCGCAGTTACCTCTTTTTGACATGCCGGAGCCCGATGATATTGAGAAAGAGTCTGAAGAACACGTTGAGATACCTGCTCATTCAAGGAAGAAGAAAGGGAGAAGGCCGCTGCCTGAGGAGCTGCCACGTATAGAGGTGGTTCACGACATAGCTGATGAGGAAAAGACTTGCCAATGTGGTTCTCATCTGGTCAGAATTGGCGAGGAAGTTTGTGAAAAGCTCGATATCATCCCTGCTATCATTCGTGTAATCAAACATATCAGACCAAAGTACAGTTGCAGATCATGTGAAGGCATAGAAGATGATGGAGCGACCGTCAAGATAGCACCTGTTCCGCGGCAGATTATACCCAAAGGGATTGCAAGTGGTGGACTGCTTGCCCACATTCTCTGTGCCAAGTTTGAAGATGCTCTGCCGTTTTATCGTCAGGAGAAACAGTTTACCCGCCTTGGGGTCGATCTGAATCGGGCGACCATGTGCAGCTGGGCCATGAAAGCTGCCCGGCAATGTTCACCTCTTCTTGAACTGCTGAAAAAAGATCTTCTTTCAGGACCTCTGATCAATGCCGATGAGACCACGGTTCAGGTCCTGGCTGAGCCTGGCCGTTCTCCAACAACGAAATCGTATATGTGGGTTTATCGTGGAGGTGTATCTTCTTCACCTGTCCTGCTCTACGAGTATCATCCTAGTCGTTCCGGGGATGTTGCAGCTGCGATGCTGAAGAACTATTCCGGCGCAGTACAGACCGATGGGTATAAGGGATATAATTTTCTTGACACCCAGGATGAAGTTGTCCATCTCGGCTGCTGGGCTCATGCCAGAAGGAAATTTGTCGAGGCAGACAGGGCCAGGCCCAAGAAAGCAAAGCCTGGCAGCACAACTATTGCGCTCAGGTTCATAAGAAACCTTTATAAGGTTGAGAAAGATGCAAACAGAAACGGCCTGGTAAAAAAAGAGTTGGTTGAATATCGCAAAACACATGCAGTTCCTATCCTGAGAGACTTTAAAAAATGGCTGGCAAAAAGATCTCTTAACACAACCCCTCAGAGCCTTCTTGGAAAAGCGATCTCCTATTGTCTGAGGCAGTGGGAAAGACTCGAGGCTTATATAGAGGTGGGAGACGCCACACCCGATAACAATCTGGCAGAAAATGCCATCCGCCCCTTTGTTGTAGGTAGGTAGAACTGGCTGTTTTCAGGAACACCAGACGGGGCAAAAGCAAGTGCTGCCATGTACTCGCTTATCGAGACAGCCAAAGTGAATAATCTTGACGTATACAAATATCTTCGCTTTCTCTTTGAAAAGCTTCCCCTGGCCCAAAGCGAAGATGATTATAGAGAACTGCTTCCAACTGTTGTTTCTGCAAAGGCAATGCTTCCTCTTCCAGGGATCAGTGCGGTTTAATTAGCGCTTACATTGTTACAAATATGGCAGGAGGAAAAATATGAGTGTTCAACAGAGAAGAAAATACGATCCAGATTTTAAACGCAATGCGGTTCTATTGTCAGAAGAACCTGGGAAGGCAGTAACTGAAATAGCTGACAACCTTGGTATCTCAAGAGATTTGCTTTACCGATGGAGAAGAGAATACAGAGCCAGAGAAAACTATTCTTTTTCAGGGAATGGCAGAGAGTCCCTGACACCTCAGGATCAAAAAGTAAGAGATCTCGAAAAGAGGCTCAGGGATGCCGAGATGGAGCGGGATATATTAAAAAAAGCCATGGCCATCTTCAGCAGGACACCGAAATGATATTTAAGTTCATCAAGGAAAATCGCTCATCATTTCAGGTGAAGAAGATGTGCCATGTATTCAATGTCTCCCCGAGCGGTTATTATCGCTGGATCAAGGCCCCTATCTCTACGAGGCAGATAGAAAAGGACCATTTGAAAAAACGTATACAAGAGCTGTTTGAGCAACACAACGGCATGGTCGGGAGTCCGATTATCACTGCTGATCTTCACGATCAACCTGAGTTTTCAAATGTAAGCCGACAGCGTGTAGCTCGTATGATGAAGGAAATGGGTTTGAAATGCCGAACTGTAAAAAAGTTTGTTGTTACCACGGATTCAAAGCACACTGAGCCAGTGGCTCCCAATCTGTTGGACCGCAAGTTCACCGTGTCCTCCCCCGACTTGGTGTGGGTTACCGATATCACCTATCTGAAGATAGGCAGTAAATGGCACTATCTCACAGTTTTCATAGACCTGTTTTCTCGAATAGTTGTGGGTTGGGATCTCAGCGATTCCCTTGAAAGACATTCTGCAATTAGGGCGCTAAACAAGGCCATATTGAGGAGACACCCTGGCCAGGGATTAATGGTTCATAGTGATCGTGGAGTTCAATATGCAAGTAGCGATTTCAGAGCATTGCTGCAGAAACGAGGATTTGTTCAAAGCATGAGCAGAAAGGGAAACTGCTGGGACAACGCAGTAGCTGAATCGTTTTTCCATACTATTAAAACCCAAATGATTCATCACTGCACATTCCACAATGTGGCTGAGGCTGAGCAGACCTTATTCCATTACATCAAGGTCTACTACAACCGACAAAGGAAACATTCTACAAACGAATATAAGGCTCCTGCTCAATATGAGTTGGAGTGGTGGGACGATAGAAAAGCGGCTTAACCGTGACTCCACTTTTTTGTGGCAAGATCAGCTTTACTCTGATCGTACTGCTGGGACCAACTCGAACTTCAAAACGAGTACATGTGTCGAGCTTACCCGAAGGCAGTGGACGCAACATCGACTGTTCTTCTTGAAAGCGCTCCTGGCGGTTGCAGTTGAGTTGTGCAAACAGCTTCTGTAGAAATAACTCATATTCCTTGCGTGTAGTAAAATCCCGGTTACCTCGCAGCATCAGGGCCTGATCTACGGCTTTCTTGAAACGATGATGGCGCTGCTCAATGTCACCATTTTCGTGGGGGCTTGACGAATTTATTTTACGGCCTTGCAATTTGTAATGGGCCAAAAGCCCCTGGTAGCCACGGGTAAACTCTTCCGGGTTATCCGGTTTATTCACCGCAGCTGACAACCTGTCTGTTTGATGTTGTTCTGGAACTCCGCCAAGTTTCCATAGACTCTTCTGTAATCCTTCGCTCAGGCTTTCGAAACTCTCGGAAAAACAGATCGTTCCTGTCTCCCAGTTCGAATATGTCAGCACAAAATGGTAGATCAGGTGATCAAAAGGCTGACCACCAATACTGATCTGTAATTGGGACATATCTGTAAAATCAGACTGACTCAACCGTGCAGGCACATGCACCTGGGGAAAATAAACTTCACGTCCTGGACCTTCTGTACAACGCCAGGTTTTTACTCGACGTTGAAACGTGCGGAGCTGGCCATCTCCAAAAGAACCGGGATAAATCCTTTGAAAATGGGTAAAAAGAGTTTTGGCTTCCAAACCTTCATTAGTTTCCAGAAATTGTAAAACCTCTGGCCATATACCTTCAAAAGGATCTTTACGAGTTCGCCACTCCCTCACTCGCTCCGCACTGATCTCACTTGGCAATTTGCCATTATCTCTATACTTGCGACCGGTTTTCTCATCCATGCCGGCTCTAGCCGCTGCTACTTCCAACGTCTTCCCTTGACTTAAGTATTTCTTCAATTTCCTCACCTGAATATCTGTGACCATCCATATTCCTCCTTTGAGAAATATGAATAATCTGATCACAATTTTCCGGGAAATTTAATTGTCGTCAAAAGGAATTATAATTGTCGCTGGTCATATTCAGTGGTAATCTCTGCCAGCACCTTACGGACGGTTTTTTTTGTCTTCTTGCCCAGACGGCTTCAGTTTGGATATTGTTTTTTCAGTTGTTTTCGGACAAGGATCCTGATATTCTTGTGATGAATAAAAGCCTTTGTTATGTTTGAATTTTCCTTGAGCAGAATTTTTCAACATTACAGAGGCTTTTATGCTTTATCTCACTGTTTTTACACGGTGATTATTTACTCTTTTCAACATCTTTTTTACAACTTATTCTACTTTTTTATCAATATGCTGAATTCTCCGGAGATTTAGAAAAACAAACCCGGATACGACTGATGGAGGTACATATGTCGGAAAAACAGATTCTATATTATATCAAAAATGAAAGTAACAGTGAACTGCTCTACCTTGTTGCCGTGACCTGCCTGGAGAGAATGGCAGATATCGGTAAAGTTGCGGGAGTGAAAGCGGTGCTTGATGCCGGCACCAATATTCTTTACAATATGATTAAAAAAGACAGAGAATAGCCTGCATTTCTAATCATTTCTGGCTGTGTCAGGTCCAAAGTCCCGGAGTCTGCGCGTACTTTACATGGTTCCTGTCCGGAAATGGAATTTTTCCTGTTCCCTGACCTCGAAGAAAAGTCAAATTTTTCAAGGTACCCCATAAACGATAACGCCGTAGTTTTTTACAATCTTCGCCAAATCTCCGGCAAAAACTACTGCTGATTTATCCGTGTCAGGAGTCAGTTTTTATACTGAGCATATGCACATAAATAGTCTTTGCAATTTTTGCCAAACTGGAAATAAAGAACACAATTAAAGTCTTTAATTTAAAACAGGTCTGGATGTTTATGATGGCTGTTACGTTGGGAGAAGTAACGTTACCATGATAAAGATATTGGAAGCAGTACTGGGGGGTCTTTTGGAACTATCTGTAAAGATTGAAAATATTATTATAAACTTTACTGGCACTGAATTTGAATAAGAAATTTTGGTTTTTTGTTGAAAACAGTGGTGAATGTCCTTGGGTTTTCGGTTGCAAGGATTTTGATGATTAACAGCTGGGAGAAATACTATGAAATCATTGATTATTTATTCAAGTAAAACAGGAAATACAAGAAAACTTGCCGAAGCAGTCTGTGATTTCCTGCCAGGCGAAACAATTGTGAAACCGGCAATGGATAACCCGAGCCAGGAAGGATATGATCTTGTTGTCATCTGCTTCTGGCTGCAGGGAGGTAAACCGGACCCGAATTCAGCTAAAGTCCTGGAAAAGTCCACTGGTAAAATTTTTCTACTGGCTACCCATGGGGCCGCGGCAGATTCGGTGCATGCCGCTGGCGCTATGGCTGCTGCAAGAGAGTTGGCCGGCAGTGCTGACGTTGTTGGGGAATTTAACTGCCAGGGAGAGGTGAATCCTGATTTTCTGAAGAAAGCGGCGGCAAAAAAACCACAACCTCCCTGGGTTCAGGATGCGGCAGATGCTGTAGGACACCCAGATGCAAATGATATTGCCGAGCTGAAAAAGGTTCTTCTGGAAGCTGTGTCATCAATATCATAGTATGGAAAATCATAAGGCACCCATAAATTAAATTGTATTTTCAATATATTATTTAATAGAAGACATAAAACTGTCATGGATTCCCGGCAACAAGGAGAATACAATGGAGTCAGTAACTTTTGAAGATATTGCAATCGTTTCCTGTGGGACGATGAGCCTGGAACTGAATTTTCTCCAGGATGAAGGGTTTTTGAATGCTGCCGAGATAATCTATACTACCCCCGGCCTTCATCAGGATATTCTTGAACTCGAACGGCAGCTTGTTAGCAGGATCGCAAAAGCAAGGGAAAAGCATGATAAAGTCATAATCGTATATGGTGGTAAATTCTGCTATGTCAATGTGGATGAACCAACACGGTTGATGGAAACCATTATCGACGAACAGGGCAGTGGGATTGGTAGAATTGGGGCCACACATTGTATGGATATGCTTGTCAGTGAACAAGATCGGCAAAAGATTGCAGCGGAGGTTGCCGGGGGAGAGCCGGTCTGGTGGATGACGCCCGGCTGGGTGAAATACCGCTCGAAAGTATTCAAAGGCTGGGACAAGGCTGTGGCCAATGAGAATTTTCCCCGGCACACGGGTGGGGCCATTGTCCTTGACGGGACAGGATACATGGATAAAATGATGGCGGAAAATCCGGAAGAGTTTCTTGACTATGGTGACTGGATGGGAATTCCACTCATTCCCTATACCATTACTCTTGACCGTTTTAAAACGCTTCTCGCGGATGAGGCGGTGAAACTGGCCGGTTGATAATGCAGGGTCAGGGACGTTGCAGGGGAATATCCCATTTTTTCATATATTTCCAGATTGCGGTTCTGCTGCGTCCCACCCTGCGTGCCACTTCTGCCTTATTCCAGTTGCAGTCATCAAGTAATTTCAGCAAGCTGTCCTTTGTAAGTTTTTCTTTCTCTGTTTGAAAAAACCTGCCAGGGGTTGTTTTCCGTGAATTATTTATGGTTTCGAGGAGTTCGATGGGCAGGTCCTCCGGTTCGATTCTATCGTTTTTACAGAGAACAAAGGCGTGTTCTATACTGTTTTCAAGTTCCCTGATATTCCCCGGCCAGTTGTAATTCATAAAAATTCGCATGGCCCGGCGGGAAATGTCCATGATCTGTTTCCCGGTTTTGCGGTTGAATTCCTTGATAAAATGACTGATCAACAGGGGGATGTCCTCCTTGCGTTCCCTGAGAGGAGGAAGCAGGATGGGAAAAACTTTGAGCCTGTAGTAGAGATCTTCCCGGAAATGACCTTCCCTCACTCTTGCATAGAGGTCCTGGTGAGTGGCTGCAACGATACGGATATTGATTTTTCTCTTCCTGGATTCTCCAACACGTTCTATTTCCCGTTCCTGAAGTACACGCAGCAGTTTGACCTGTATAAAAGGGCTTAATTCTCCAATTTCGTCGAGAAAGACTGTTCCGCCTTCAGCCTCTTCAAAACGTCCAACCCGGTCACTGACTGCTCCGGTGTACGCTCCCTTGATGTGGCCGAAAAGTTCACTTTCAAGCAGAGTTTCTGAAAGAGCAGAACAGTTGACAGTTACAAGAGGGTGTGTTTTTCGTGTGCTGTTGTAGTGAATGGCCCCCGCAACCAGTTCTTTGCCTGTACCGCTTTCACCATGGATAAGGACGGTAGCATCACTGGCTGCCGCTGCTTCAATGGCAGAGAAAACGTCACGCATCACCCGGCTTTTTGCAATGATATTATCCAGGCGGTGAATCTCCCCAAGGCGCAGAGCCGCTTCTTCGGCACGTTTTCTGGCCAGGTTCAGTTCAGTGAGATCCGTCACTGTTTCAACGATACCAAGAATTTTTCCCTGTTCATCTTTTACGACGCTTGCATTTTTGATCACGGAAACATCATGGCCGTCTTTGTGCTGCAGCAGACATTCTTTGGCCTCAGAATGTTGCAGCTCAAGGATTCTACAGGTTTTTACGTCCGCAGGGCAGTTTTTCCCAAAACAGCGGCTGCACCGCAGGATTTCACAGGTTCTGCCCAGGGCCTCTTCGGCCGGGTATCCGCTGATTTTCTCCATGGAAGCGTTCCAGGAGGAAATAATACCCCGACTGTCCATGGTAAATACACCATCAGCCATGGAGTCGATAATCTGATTGACAAACCTGCGATTCCATATTTCATGTGTTTTTTTGTTCATGACAGATGAGTATTATGCTGTTAATGGTAACGTTACTGTCGTTACCTGGAGTTGTATCCTTTTTTATGATACGATGTCAATCCTGAATTCGTGAACATTCAATGTCTGAAATTCTGGTGAGATATGGAGAAACCGGAAGAAACCTGCAGTTGGCATGGAAATTGATAAAAGAACTGTAGTCAGCGTTATGGTCCAATCATGGGAAATGAAAAGGCTGTCACGGATTCATGAAAATTCCCAAATGTACTTTCAGGCCGGATGAAAAACAGCAATGACACAGTTGGTTGAAATTAACTCACTGCAGGAATTTGAAAAGGTAATAGAAAAAGGTCTTCGGCTGGTACTGTTTACTGCATCCTGGTCACGACCCTGCCGGGAGCAGTGCAGGAATGTACGGAAAATAAAAAAAGATCTTTTGGGATTGATGCCGGTTATCCTGGTGGACGTGGAAAAATTTCCGTCTATTGCCTCGGACGTCGTTATTCAGACTATACCGACAAGTGTAGTTTATCAGGACAGTGAAGAGATCCTTCGGTTGGTTGGACTGCAACAGGAGAAGGTTCTCCGTTCTATTATAAAAAAAATCAGGAAAATAAAATAGAGGGGCGACTGTATTAAAGCGTGACCCCGGAGGAACAGCAATGGGAAAATGTGTAAATCACCCTGATCGAGAGACAAATTATCTATGCCAGAAGCAGAACATCTATTTTTGTGAGGAGTGTATGCATTGCAGGGATCCAAAAATATACTGTAAATTTCGTTCATCCTGCATGATCTGGTTTATGACCAAAAAAAGTGATGGACTGGATGGTGATAAAAAGACGGAAAAGATATCGACTTGACAGGAAGAAACTCTATTTTATAGAATTTTTTATGGTGAGTGAATGTAATAAAATAGCTGTCTAGAGAGAGGAGGGCAATTGTCAGGTATGCTGTCATATAAATGCATGACACTGATACTCATTGCTTTTGGTGCGGTAATAATGTCGGTGAATCTGTTGAAATGCCGCTCCATTATCCAGACTTCCAGAGAGTGCCTGGGCAGGTCCGATTTTCGATTGATCTTTTTTTCCTGTTCTCATCAGGGGTTACTTGTTCTCTTTCTGGTGGGATACGGTCTTGTCTTTTTTGCCATCTTCAATGATATTTCACTTACAGGCAGTTTACTGATTGGAGTAATCTTTTTCTTTGGTGCGGTTTTTGCCGCGGTAGGACTTTTTCAGCAGTCGGAAATGCTTTCTTCAATTCAATTGCAGAACAGGGAACTGGCAAAACAGAATCAACAGCTGGAGCAGACAGAGGCAACAACAATTTTTGCGTTGGCTTACCAGGCTGAATTGCGTGATCTGGAAACAGGGCAACATATTGAGAGGACATCGAAGTATGTAAAACTTCTTGTGGATAAACTTTCGAAACATCCTGAGTACAGTGATTATCTTACTCTTCAATACAGACAGGATCTGGTCAAAGCTGCTCCGTTGCATGATATTGGCAAGGTTGGGGTTCCGGATGCGATTTTGAAGAAAAAGGGTCGGTTGACGGACGATGAATTCACAATCATGAAAAAACATTGTGAATATGGAGCCCGGGTCCTGAAAATTGCCGATGAAAAGCTCGGGTTTGAATCCTTTTTGAAACTGGCTGTTCAGATTGTTTTGACACATCATGAAAAATGGGATGGATCAGGGTATCCAAGGGGGTTGAAAGGAGAGGAAATACCACTTTCCGGACGAATAATGGCTGTAGCCGATGTCTATGACGCCCTCAGAAGTGAACGATGCTATAAAGATGCGTATTCCCATGCAGAGGCGTGTGAAATTCTCAGTCAGGAAAAAGGAAAACACTTTGATCCATTGCTGATTGAGGTATTTTTTGAATGCGAAAAAGAGTTCGAAATAGTTTCCTGTTTGGTCGGATAGAAAAGGGGGAACTCTACGGTTTATCCAGTGAATTGGATATATTATGAGAAAGGTATTAAAATGAAAAAGGACTCAAAATATTTTTTTATGATGTTTTTCGGGCTCATTCTTCTGGCCTTTGTTTTCCAGTCCGGAGTGATAGCCGCCGGTCAGAAAAGGCCTTTTAAATGGATGGATGACGAAGACTACAACCCTTTCATCTATAAGACGGTTGATGGGAAACCAGCAGGTTTTTACAAGGATCTCATGGTAGAGGTTTTCAGACGTATGGATGTGCCTCTGCAATGTGAGGTCTATCCATGGAAAAGAGCACAGAAATACGTGGAAGAAGGGATTGGCGACGGGATGGTCACGACCCTTACGAAAACACGAACTAAACTGTTTATTGCAACTGAGCCCCTGTTTATAAACAGTGAAAGAGTCTTTACCAGAAAGGATAATCCGAGAATCAGAGAAATTATGGCGGTTGATTCCATTGAAGGATTAAAACCATTTAAGATTGTTGAAACAATCGGTTCGGGCTGGGCCGAAGAACATTTTAAAGATTTGAATATTGAATGGGCCCCGACGTATACCTCAGCCCTGAACATGCTGGCCAATGGCCGCGTAGATGCCTATATCCTGGGTTATTATCCCGGCATGGCAGATATTGTTGAGCGGATCAATAACAAGGTGCACTACAGTGAAAAGTTAAAAAAAATCGTGGTGAGTCGGAACTCACTTGTCGAAATACCTTTCTGCCTGTTGATCCGAAAAAATTCAGAGTACGTGAGCATTATCCCCCGTTTTAACAACATCTTGAAACTGTTAAAGAAAAATGGAACATACCAGGTTATGTTTAAGAAGTACTTCTCCGAAGCCATGAAAATTCCCGAGGGGGTGCAGGAAAGGAGTTTTTAAGTATCCGTGAATCTCCCCCAGCAACCGGATTCAATGTGAAATAAAACATGCAACCGGTAACAACTTGACTCCTCTTCTCTTTTCTCCGATTGATCCTGCCTGCAAAAGTATTTTTGTCTTGAAAATATATTGAATTGTTTGTTAAATAAAATTGATGTTCAGGCCTGGGGGATTTCGACGTATCGTTACCGGTAACCGAGAATCTCATCAATGCGTATCAGTACACTCCCCTAAGAATAATATCTCATTATCATCTTACAGGAGGTTCAATGACCGCAGCACATCAAAACCCCAATTCCGCAGACAACCATATTCTTATAGCTGAAATCGATCCTCCCAAAGGTGCAAATCTGAATAGCTTTCTTGATTCGGCCTTGAAAGTGAGGGGACGTGTCGATGCTGTCAGGGTTACGGACAGTGAGCACGCGATCATGCGTATGTCCCCCTTGCGCCATGCCTGGCCCTTATTGACAGAGAGATTGACCCGATCATGGTTATCAGTGGCAGGGATCGTAACAGGATATCGTTTCAGGCGGATCTGCTGACGGCGGCAGCAATGGGCATTAATAAGATTGTGATCAAGGAAGGGCATGACCCGGCTGAGGGTGATCAGCCTGTTGCCAGAACCAGTGGCGACCTCGACCTGATTACCATGCTGCAGTGTGTAACGGCTCTGAACGGGGGCAGGGACTTGGCGGGGGAAGAACTGGACGGCGCCACAGATTTTGAAATTGGTGTCTGCATGGAGCTTTCAGATGATGTGAATTATAACCGGGAGCGGGCGGAGTTTTTCATGCGGCTGGAAGACTACGGTGTAAGATCTGTCACCCTTGGTCCCACCTATGACCTGAATGTGATCGAACAGTTTGTTCCTTTTGCGGAAAAAACGGGGATTAAGCTCTTTTCTTCCCTGATGTTTTTAAAATCCGTAACTATGATCAGGTATCTCAATAACCTGCCTGGGGTTCCTTCAATTCCCCAGGAATTTCTCAAAAAAATGATGCAGGCACCGGTCAAGAAGGATGCGGGGATGCAGGTGGCGGCTGATTTCCTTGCAGAGTTATCCGCTTTCGGTGACGGTGTGGTGTTGCTTGCTATAGGCTGGAGGGAAAGATTACCGGAATTTCTTGATCTAATCGGTCGGTAATCTCAGTGGAAACGCTTTCCGTTCAATCAACAGCAGACAGGCCGGAAGAAGAAATTGCCCGGAAACTGGGACCGTATCACTATCTCTATACAATTCTGGAAGAGACTCCCAACGGGGTAGTTGTGATTGGCCTGAACCATCGGATAGTTCATGCGAATCCTGCTGCAAGACGATTTCTTGACATTCCTGACAAGGCGTTTGAAGGATTGACGCTGCAGGAAGTTCTCGGTCAGAATAATCGTACTCTTCTCAACGTCATCCTCGAAGCGTTTGCCGCTCCACCCGGGAAGTTCAAAAAAATACGGCACGAAATGGAGGTGACGGAAAACGGTGAACGATCCATCCTTGATGCGGTAATCGTTTATCCTCCGGCATCCCCTGATTATTATCTGCTTTATCTTATTGATATTACACAGCAGAAAAAACTGGAAGGGGAGCTGCGCCGCAGAAACGCCTTTTTCCATAATCTCATTGATTCTTCGGTGGACGGTATTATTGCCGCGGATATGAAGGGTAATATCATGCTCTTCAACAAGGGAGCCCAGGAACTGCTCGGTTACGATGAACAGACAAGCCTGCAGTTGCATGTGACCGGTCTGTACCGGGAAGGGGCGCTTATGAACTGATTAAACGAATGCGCAGTGATGATTGCGGGGGAAAAGGGCGACTGCTTCGCCATAAACTGGCGGTAAAACACAAGGATGGTCATGATATCCCGGTTTCCTTTTCCGGCGGAATCATTTACGACCAGGATCAGGAAATTGCCACCTTCGGCCTGTTTACTGATCTTCGCGCGCTTAAACAGATAGAGGAAGATCTCGAGCAGACCCATAATATGCTGATGCAGTCGGAGAAAATGGCAGGATTGGGCCGTCTGGCGGCCGGCGTAGCCCATGAGATCAACAACCCCATGTCCGGAATCATGCTCTATGCCAACCTGATCCAGGAAGAACTGGGAGATGATCATCACCTGAATGAGGATCTTCAGACCATCATCCGCGAAGCGGAGCGCTGCAAAGTCATTGTCGCTGATCTGCTGGAATTTTCCCATCAGACAAACTACGAGATGAATCCGGTGGCTCTGAACGATGTGATACATAAGACCATCACAGTGCTGCAGCACCAGCCGATTTTTCATAATATTGAAGTCATTATGGAGCTGGAAGAAAACCTTCCCGCCATTTATGGCAACTCCATTCGCCTGAATCAGGTAGTGATGAATATCATCGTCAATGGTGCCCAGGCCATGGAAGGTAACGGGAAACTGCATATTCTCAGCAGGTGCAGGGCCAATCATGATATCAACGAAATCAGGATCAGCGATTCAGGGCCGGGAATTCCCGATGATCTGCTGGAGAAAATATTTGATCCATTTTTTACCACAAAGGCCACGGGGGAAGGAACCGGACTGGGACTCTCTGTTTCCTACGCTATTGTCAAGGAACATAAAGGGAGTATCCGGGTCAATTCTTCACCGGAGTCCGGAACGACCTTTATTCTTCGCTTTCCCGTTGTCATGGACACACTGACTGGAGAAAACAATGACTGATACCATCATTTGCCCGGAGGATCGGAACAGGAAATTTCTCGAAAAACTCGGCAGGAGAGGGATTGACGTCCAGGCCTGCTTCCAGTGCGGGCGTTGCTCCGCAGGGTGTCCCGTTGGTGAGTTTTTTGATCTCAATGTTATGGAAGTGGTCAGGCTTGCCTCATATGGTATGGAGGAGCCTTTGCTTAACTGTCATACAATCTGGCTCTGTGCCGCATGCGAGACATGTGCCACCCGATGCCCCAACGACATTGAAATTGCGGGACTGATGGATGTGATTCGGGAAATTGCCCTGAGAAAAGGTATAAAACCGGCTGAACCCCGGGTGCCGATTTTTCATAAATCTTTTCTGAAATCCATCAGTAAATGGGGACGGGCCTATGAGATCGGTATGATCGGCGGGTATAAACTGAGTTCGGGAGACCTTTTTGGTGATATGAAGCTCGGTCTGAACATGTTTTTAAAGGGAAAACTGAAGCTGACTCCCCATTCAATCGAGGGAAAATCTGAAATCAGGCAGATATTTTCCGGCAAGGGAAAGGAGTATGACAGATGAAACTCTCATATTATCCAGGCTGTTCCCTTGAAGGAACGGCACTTGACTACGATCAGTCGGTAAGGGAACTCTGCAGTCGACTTGATATTGAGCTGGTTGATATTTTTGACTGGAATTGCTGTGGAGCCTCGTCTGCCCATATGACAGACCATGAGGTGGGGATACGTTTGCCCATGCGCAACATGATGCTGGCAGCAGAAGCGGGACACGATATCCTCGTACCTTGTGCCGCCTGTTTTCAGCGACTGCGTGCGGCGGACATTGAGATGCGGACACGACCGGAATATTGGGATCTGTCGGAATACGCACCGGATATCAAAATTATTCATATCAGTTCTTTTCTGGCTGCACCGGACACCCTGGAACGAATCAGGGAAAAGGTAACAAGGCCCCTGGATGGATTGCAGGTTGCCTGTTATTACGGTTGTCTTTCCCTGCGTCACCCCCATGTTACCGGGGCTGAAAACTGGGAGATGCCGGTCAATCTGGAGAAAATTGTTGAAGCTGTTGGAGCCACAGCTGTCAAATGGTCCCATCGTACCGAATGCTGTTCCGGCAGCCTGACCATGGCCCGGCCCGATATTGCGAGAAAACTGGTGAGCGATATCGCGGACAGTGCCCGTCGGGGAGGGGCCACGGCTATGGTGACAGACTGTCCCATGTGTCAGGCTAATGTGGAGAGTCGACAGCTTGACCTGGGAACAGGCAATGAGCTGCCGGTATTTTTCGGGACTGAATTGATAATGGCGGCCCTTTCCGGAGAGTATCCGAAGAAACAGCAGAAGGTTCATCTTGTTTCTCCAGATCCGCTTACTGCCTGTTTTTCCGAACAGTTACCCGTGGAGGATTCCCCATGACGACAAATGTGAACACTCCTGAAAATAATACTTCCCCCAAAACAGGGGCGGTTATGGTCATCGGCGGCGGTATCAGCGGGATGCAGTCGGCCCTGGATCTGGCCAATGCGGGTATCAAGGTTTACCTTGTTGAGAGTTCTCCCGCCATCGGCGGTAAAATGGCTCAGCTTGACAAAACTTTTCCCACCAATGACTGCTCCATGTGTATCGTCTCTCCCAAGCTGGTGGAGGTTGGGCGTCATAAAAATATTGAGTTGTTCACCCATAGCGAGGTGAGAGATTTTTCAGGGGAGCCGGGAAGTTTTACAGCTACAGTAGTCAGTCATGCCCGTTATGTGGATGTTGAAGCCTGTACCGGTTGTGGCTTGTGCGAGCTTGTCTGTCCCGTAACCCATCAGTCATATTTTCCGAAAAAAAAGGATGACGGACCAAAGGAGAAACGGGCGAAGGAAAAGCGCCTTGTCCAGGGTGCGGAGATACCCCGCCCGTCTTCTTCACTGAAGTGGACCTTCACCGTTGATAACGATACGTGTTCCGCCTGTGGTCTTTGTTTTCGTGCCTGTCTCCATGGGGCGATAATCTGGCGGAAAAAGGAGAAGGCGGAAATTATTCAGGATAAGTGTACCGGCTGCGGTGCCTGTTTTTCGGCCTGTCCCGACAAATTTCAGGCAATCACGGTAAGCAATGCACCTGAACTGGAGAAATCTGTCGGCGCGGCTGTCCATGAGCGTTCCCTGGCCATAACCAAGGAACTGAACGGCGAGGAAAAAAATCATTGTATCCGCTGCGGACTCTGTGTCATCACCTGTAAAAAAGTCATGGGGATCGGTGCCCTTAAAATGGTGGAGGAAGGTATCGAGGTTCGGGCTGATCTCTGTCAGGTTTGCGGTGCCTGTGTCTCGGTTTGTCCCGTTGATTTTCTTGAAATTGATGCGGTTGCGGGCAGAAAGCCGCGGCCACTGTTGAATCTGTTCAACGAGGGGCTGGATGGCCGAAAACCGGTAAATATCCACTATCCCCAGGCCGTACCCAGGGTTCCCACTATTGATGAGTCAAGCTGTGTCAGGTTGAACAGCGGCGCCTGCGGTACCTGTCAGTCCATCTGTGGTGTTGGCGCAATCCATTACGACCATGTGGAAAAGGAAACGGAGATTCATATCGGATCAGTTATCTTCTCTCCGGGTATTGAGGTCTTTGATGCTGAGAGGCGGGGAGAGTTCGGTTATGGAATGTATAAGAATGTGGTGACCTCAATTGAGTTTGAGCGTCTTCTGTCCGCCTCCGGACCGACTTCGGGAGCTGTTCTGCGGCCGGGAGACGGCAGACATCCCAAAAAGATCGCCTGGATCCAGTGTGTCGGCTCCAGAGACCATTCCTGTGATCGCGATTACTGCTCCTCCGTCTGTTGCATGTACGCAACCAAGGAGGCGTTTATTGCCAGAGAGCATGATTCCAATATCGAGCCGACGATATTTTATATCGACATGCGCTCCTTCGGCAAAAATTTTGACGACTATGTGACCAGGGTGAAGGATCACAATGTCCGTTTCGTCCGGGCTATGGTCAGCAGGGTTTTTGAAGATCCGGTGACTGGCGACCTTGAGTTGCGCTATGTGGATGAGTCCGGAAAGAGGCAGAGCGAGACCTTTGACATGGTGGTTCTCTCGGTTGGCCTGCAGGTCGCGAAATCGACCAAATCGCTTGCGGACAGGCTGGAAATAGAGCTGGATCGCTACGGTTTTGCCGTGACGGATCACTACAGTCCCCTTGCTACCTCAAGACCGGGAATTTTTGTGAGCGGGGCTATTAACGGTCCCAAGGATATTCCCGAAACCGTCTCCGAAGCGTCCGCCGCGGCTGAAGCGGCTTCCGCGGATCTGGCAGAGGCCAGGGGTAGTCTTATTACTGCCGAGGTTCTGCCGGAGGAGCGTAAGGTTGAGGATGGAGAAGAGCTGCGTATCGGTGTCTTTATCTGCCACTGCGGTACTAATATCGCGTCGGTGGTGGATGTGGAGGCGGTAATGGAATATGCTTCCACTCTGCCGGGAGTGGTTTACGTGGACAAACCTCTTTATACCTGCTCCCAGGATTCCCAGGAGCGGATGAAGGATATTATCCGGGAACATCGTCTGAATCGGGTGGTTACTTCAGCCTGTTCACCTACAACCCATGAACCTCTTTTTCAATCCACCCTGCAGGCGGCGGGTATCAATAAATATTTCTTTGAAATGGCCAATATCCGTGACCAGTGCAGCTGGGTACATCCCCTGGAACCCGAACTGGCCACGGAAAAATCAAAAAGACTTACCCGTATGGCGGTGGCAAACGCGGCCGCAGGAAAAGCACTGGAGGAAATGGAATTTGATGTGGATGACCGTCTGCTCATTGTCGGTGGCGGCATTGCCGGTATGACTGCGGCCCTTGAGGCGGCCCGGCAGGGTTTCGGGGTCTGGCTGGTGGAGAGAAGTGCCGAGCTGGGTGGACATCTCCTCAACCTGCGGCGCACAGGCGATGGGCGGTTGTTTGCGGATTATCTGGATGAGCTGAAAGCGGCCCTCGAGGCCGATGAACGAATCAGGATCTTTACCTCCAGTGAGGTGGTTGAACAGTCCGGGTTTGTCGGTTCATTTGAGACGGAGATCATGACACCATCCGGAGCGACACGGACCGTTCAGCATGGCGCCATTCTGGTGGCCACCGGAGCTGAGGAATTTCGACCTGAACTTCATGGGCTTGACAGTGTGGAAACTGTCATGACCCAGGCAGATTTTGAGAGGCGGCTGGAAGAGAGCGGAGAAGACTGGCAAAAGAAAAAAATCGTCATGCTGCAATGTGCCGGTTCCAGGGATGAAGAATATCTACCCTACTGTTCGAGAGTATGCTGTAACCAGGCAGTAAAAAACAGTCTGCGTTTTGTTGAAAAATATCCCCAGGCAAGAGTCGATATCCTATACAGGGATATGCGTTGTTACGGTATTGGTGAGGAAGAATATCGTCGAGCGCGAATGGCAGGAGTGAATTTCATTCGCTACGATCCAGAGAACAATCTCCCTGAAATCAAGGCTGAAGAGAGCGGAGTCGAAGTGAGGCTGATCGATCCGTCCATCAGGATGGGTGTGAAGCTGCAGGCGGACTTTCTGGTTCTCTCCACCGGAATGGTACCCAGGGATACCGAGGAACTGGCATCCATGCTCAGGGTTCCCCGCAGCGACAGCGGTTTTTTTATTGAGGCGCATGCCAAGCTGCGTCCGGTTGATCTGCCGGGAGAGGGATTGTTTATGGCAGGTACCGTCCACGGACCCAAGAGCTCTTCGGAGGCTATCGCCCAGGCACAGGCCGCTGTTGCCAGAGTGGCGACCATTCTTTCCAGGGACAGCCTGAAAATGTCCGGCGTGGTTTCATGGGTGGATCCGACAAACTGTGCTGTTTGTCTGACCTGTGTACGGGCATGTCCTTATGGTGTGCCTTTTATCAACGATGAACACAGCGCGGAGATTAATCCGGCACTTTGCCAGGGGTGCGGGATCTGTGTCGCTGAATGTCCGGCCAAAACAATTTCTCTTGGGCGGTTCGAAGATCGTAATATTGAAGCCAAGATAGAGTCATACTGTGAGACCTGATAAAATTGCCGTATTTCCAGGTTGGCTGAGTTGCATGGGTAATTAAAAAAAATAGAAAAAAGAATTCAGGAGAGGAGTGGAATAATGAGTGACTTTGCAGCCCGTGTCATTGTTTTTGCCTGTCGTCATTGAGCATATTCCGCAGCGGACCTGGCAGGTTCGGAAAGACGGACCTATCCTCCGGCGATCAGTATAATCATGTTGCCCTGCACCGGCAGGATAGATGAGGCGCTGCTCTTGAAAGCGTTTGAGAATGGAGCGGACGGAGTAATGGTGGTTGGTTGCCTGGAAGGGGACTGCCATTACGTGAACGGCAATATCCGGGCCCGTGCCCGGGTCAAACGGGTTTACGGGATTCTGGAGCAAATCAATATAGGCCCTGAACGGGTCAGGATGTACAACCTGAGTGCCGGTGAAGGATCGAAGTTTGCAGCCTACGCCAACGAATTTGTGGATAAGATAGAAGAACTTGGGCCAAGCCCGATCAATGTGGCAAGAGAGGGAAATCCCGATGCCGCATCACAGGAGGAGGCAGGATGATAACAGGAACACCGAAGCCCATTGAAGAAATTCTGGAAATGGTTGAGCCCTATGACAAGATCGTCGTCGCGGGATGTCACGGCTGTGTCACGGTCTGTCGGGTCGGCGGGGAGAAGGAGGTGCAGGTGCTGGCATCCACCCTGCGACTGGCAAGGGAGTCGAGTGGCAGAAAAATCGAGATTAAAGAGGTGAGCCTGGAGAGGCAATGTGATCCGGAATATGTGGAATTGATGCGGCCCTATGTAGAGGAATATCAGGCTGTTCTTTCCATTGCCTGCGGGGCCGGAATCCAGTTTCTCGCGGAGAAATACACAACGACTCCCCTGTTACCGGGTATCAACACCGGGTTTCTCGGAGTTACCGAACGCCAGGGGGAATGGGCGGAAAGATGCCAGGGGTGCGGAGATTGCGTACTCCACCTGACTGGTGGTATCTGTCCGGTAACCAGGTGTGCAAAATCGTTGTTTCATGGGCCATGTGGTGGTTCGGTACGGGGGATCTGTGAAATAGACAAGGAAGTCAAGTGCGGCTGGCAGCTTATTATTGACAGGTTGAAATCCCTGGATCAGATGGAGAATTACGGGAAACTGAAGCCTTACAAGGGATGGAATACGTCAAGGGATGGTGGCCCGCGCCGCATTATCAGGGAGGACATGATCTGATGAATACGGAAAGTAACCTGAAAAAAGTATTGGAAGCGGGTCATTTTTCGGTCACTGCTGAGTGTGGCCCTCCCCGTGGAGCCGATCCGGAGATCGTTCGGAAAAAAGCAGCCCTTGTGGTCGGCAATGTGGATGCCTGCAATGTGACCGATAATCAGACTGCGGTAGTGCGCATGAGTTCACTGGCCGGCTGCATGCTGATCAAGGAACAGGGAATTGATCCTCTTATTCAGATGGTGGTGCGGGACAGGAATCGCATTGCCCTTCAGTCGGATCTTCTTGGTGCGTCCGCCCTCGGTGTGAGAAACCTTCTCTGCCTGTCAGGGGATCACCAGAAATTCGGGGATGATCCCCAGGCAAAAAATGTTTTTGATATTGATTCAATGCAGTTAATACATCTGGCGAAGACAATGAGGGACGAAGGGGTTTTTCCATCCGGAGACAAACTTGAAGGCGCACCGCAGTTTTATATCGGTTGTGCAGTCAATCCTTTTGCTGATCCTTTTGAGATTCGGGTACCGCGCCTGAAAATGAAGATGGAGGCGGGGGCTGATTTTGTCCAGACCCAGTGTATTTATAATATGGATAAATTTAAAACGTATATGGAGGATGCAAAAAAAGAAGGACTGCATGAAAAAATAAAAATCCTTGCGGGAGTGACTCCCCTGAAATCGGCGGGTATGGCGAAGTTCATGCGACGTATGGTTGCCGGTATGGATATCCCCGATGAGGTGGTCAATCGTATCGCCGATGAGCCTAAGGAAAAACAGGCCGCCAAGGGTATCGAGATGTGCATCGAACAGATCCAGGAATTAAAGGAGATGGAAGGTATAGCCGGTGTCCATGTCATGGCGATTGAGTGGGAGGAAAAACTGGAAGAAATTATTGGCGGGGCGGGTCTGCTGCCCAGGCCGAAAGTTGATTGAGAGAAGAAAGAAGTTGCCGCAGTAAGGCAGGAATATTGAATAATGGAGGAAGGAATGGCTGAAAAGAAGAAAGTTCTACTCGTTGATGATGATCCCGATTTCGTTGAAGCTGTACGAGTGATCGTTGAAAGCGGTGGATATGATGTTCGGGTTGCCTATGATGGGAAAGAGGGACTTGAGGCTGTTGCCGAAGATAAACCTGATCTCATTGTTCTCGATGTGATGATGCCAGTAATGAACGGCCACGAAGCCTGTGCCAGTTTAAAAGGTAATCCGGAGACTGCCAATATCCCGATTATCCTGTTGACTGCTGTTGCGGAACGGGTCACGACCAGCACTTACTCCCATCGGGATATGCTGGAAAGCGAGGCGGAGGATTATATGCCCAAACCGGTGGAGCCTGCCGAATTACTTGAATTGATCAAGAACTGGTTGAAGTAGCAACGGGTCCATCTCTTTTCGGTACCGGAAGGCTGCCGGAAAGAGATTTTTTGTGAATGCCCGGAATAGGATAGGAGGAGTGCTTCGTTCTGCTCCAGGTGTACTTAAACCGGCGGAACAGATATGTTTACATCAGGGAAACGGCCATGGAGAACGTACGTATACTGATTATTGATGACGAGAAGGTAATCCGTGAGGGTGTTGGACGTGCTCTTGAAAAGAGAGGGTACGCCATCGCCAAGGCCGAAGATGGTAAACGGGGCCTTGAACTGCTCCAGGAGCAGGAGTTTCATATTGTGCTCACCGACCTGATGATGCCGGGTATTGACGGTTTTGCCGTGCTGGACTGGATCAGGGAAAATCAACCCCATGTGCAGGTCATTGTTATCACAGGTTTTGCCACTGTTACCAAGGCGGTTACGGCCATGAAGCAGGGTGCCTTTGATTTTGTCGGTAAGCCGTTTACACCCGATTATATCCGGGTGGTGATTGACCGGGCCATTGACAAGATCAGCATGATGGCTGAAACGGAACAGCTGCGCAGGGAAAAAATGATGGGGCTGGAAGCCATCGACAAATCCCAGAGTCGTTTGAAGACAGTCTTTGCCTGCATGGCGGAAGCAGTGATTGTTACCGATACCGACAGTGTTGTTGTGCATCATAATCCGGCAGCCATAAAAATTCTCGAGATCCAGACCGACCCATTTATCGGTAAACCCCTTGCCGATTCTATCCGTGACCATGCGGCGGTGGAAATGGTGGCGGAAGCTATCGAGAAAAAAATCGTGGTGACACGGGAATTTATTCCGGGCTCCATTTCCCGGAAATTCCTGCGAGCCCACTGTTCTCCCGTTACTTCGGACCAGGGGGAGGTTATCGGTTCTGTTACCGCCTTTGAAGACATAAGCGCCCATAAGGAAATCGACAGAATGAAGTCCGATTTTGTCGCCATGGTTGCCCATGAACTGAAGGCTCCTCTTGCCTCTATTGAGCAGATGATTTATGCCTCACGGGTGGGATGTCAGCATGAAGAGGTCAGTTCCTGCCATTCTCTCCATGAACGGATGACGGTCAGGACGAAGGATTTGCTGAGACTGATAGACAACCTGCTCAACCTCTCCAAACTGGAGAGTGGCACTGTTGTGTTCAATCTGGAACCTGTCCGCGGCACCAATATGATAGAAGATGTTATTGAAATTGCTTCCCCCCAGGCGGAGGGTAAGAAAATTTCACTGAAGTATAAATCCTGTGATACGGACTGGTGGTTCACTGTTGATTATGATCATATGCGAACAGCGATTATGAATATCGTCTCCAATGCGGTGAAATATACTCCGGACGGAGGCGAGGTCCTGATCAGCACCTCTGTTTCCGGAGGTTTTGTCAATATTGAGGTGAGGGATTCAGGAATAGGAATCCCGGGAGAGGATCTTCCCCATATCTTTGATCGTTTTTTTCGGGTCAAGGGCAAAGCGACCCGTCATATTACCGGGTCGGGGCTTGGTCTGGCCCTGGTCAAGGAGGTCGTTGATGCCCACCAGGGATATATTGATGTGCAGTCCAGTCCCGGAGAGGGAACACAGGTTTCTCTCAGTTTTCCAGTGACTTCAATGGAAGAGACAGTTTCCGTGTAATGTATGGGGAAGCTGTCTGGGGTAGAGCCGAAACGCCTTCTAAGATACCATATGCCCTGACCATCTTTTCATCCAAAACAAAAAAAATTCTGATCAACTATCGACCCAAATGGCCCTGCCTGAACTGGTGAATTCAGGTGTGATGTCCATGAGAAAGGCGGGTTAACCATGTGGAGTGTTCATGTTTCGTTTCGTACGACAGGTTGCCCGGGCCTTGAGCGGATCATCCGGCCAGTAATGTTTCGGGTACCTGCCGCTCAGTTCTTTTTTGACTTCACCATATGTTGTTCGCCAGAAAGAACCGAGATCAGTGGTGATCTGGATCGGGCGATGGGCCGGGGAGAGCAGGTGCAGAGTCACGGGGAGTCGGCCACCGTATATGCGGGGTGTTTCGGACAGACCGAACAGTTCCTGGAGCCGTACAGCCAGCACCGCTTTCTCAGGCACTGCGTAAGAAATGGGCAGTCGTGAACCGCTGGGTACCTTCAGATGCGTGGGGGCCAGGGTGTCGAGTTGCAGCTGTTGTTCCCAGGAAAGCAGAGAGAGCAGAATCGTTTTCATGTTTATGTTTTTGAGCTGGCTGAAGCGGTTCATCCCGAAACAATAGGGTTCCAGCCAGGTCAGGTCTTGTGCCAGGTTGGTATTGCTCAAATCGGGCCAGTCTTCCGTCTGATGATGGAGAAAACAGACTCGCTGCTGCACGTTGACAGCCTCCCTGCTCCAGGGGAGACATTGCAGGTCTGTTTCCTGTATGGCTTTCAGGAAAACGGCCATGATTTCCTCCGGGTGGGAAGTTTTTACCGGCCGACTGCTGATCTGCAGTTTTCCGAGCATCAGATCCCTCGTTGTTTTCACCTGCTCTGAGTTTTCATCCCAGACAGTCAGTTCTGATTCGTGGAAAAGGTGGGAATGATCCTGCCGGAGGTTATCCAGTGAGACAGGTGCTGCCATGAAAATTCTGCCGGATTTTTTTTCTCCATCCACCTGGGGGATGACCAGTGTTTTATTACCCTGCAGTGGATCCGCAGGTTTCAGTCGGCAACCACGGCCGCTGGACAGTAGATAGTGGTAGTTGGAGCCGGGCCGCAGGCCGCCGATACGATCGGGAAAACCGTAAGCAAGCAGGCTGCCGACACTGGTGTAGTCTATTGTTTTTTTGCCGGGAAAACCTCTGAACCACATCTTCGCCTGTGTGAGAATACGGCGGCAGAGCTGCCGGTCGATAAAAGTGTTGCTGTCTGAGCCGGATTCAAAATCATCTACTGTTTTCAGACGATCAAGGATGTCGGCGGAATTGGTTTTTCCCTTGCAGATATCTCTTTCGGAAAGAATGGCCGCAAGCAGACAGGCTGTCCAGCAGAGATTGTGTTTTTTACTGGAAACTATCATCAACCCCAGTCGCGGATGGAGAGGGAGCTCCGCCACTTCCCGGCCTGTCCGGGAAATCCGTGCCTGGCTGTCTAAAAGTGTTAATTTCTGCAGGAGCTGGACCGCACGATCCCAGTTGGTTTTTCTCGGCCGATCCAGCCAGGAAAGAGAGTCTGGAGTGTTCACTCCCCAGAGTGCCAGTTCCAGGACAAGCGGAGCCAGGTCTCCATGGAGGATTTCCGGAAGGGTCTGCTCTGCCATATTGTGTTCTTCCGCCCTGTCCCAGAGCCGAAAGCATTTTCCCGGGGCCAGGCGACCGGCACGACCGGCTCTCTGGGCCGCGGATGCTCTTGAGATTCGTAAAGTTACAAGGCGGGAGAGACCGCTGCGGCTGTCATAAACGGGGCGGCGAAAATAGCCGCTGTCCACAACACAGGAAATATTTTCAACAGTGATTCCCGTTTCGGCAATGGGTGTTGCCAGAATAATTCTGCGACGATTATTATCCCGATGAAAGATCCTGTCCTGCTCCTGGTGGCTCAGATCGCCATAGAGGGGCAGAATAAGTTCCTTTCCCGGTTGTTTTTCAAGGAGATTTCTGCACCGGTGAATTTCAGGGGCACCGGGCAGAAAGGCAAGGATGTCCCCTGATGTTTCCCCGAGGGCATGGCGGATACCGGCTGTCATGGTTTGGGGAATTGATTGCTGTGTAGTGGAAGAAAGATGCTCGATTGTGACCGGATAGGTCCTTCCCTGTCCCTCGAGGATCGGAGCATTGCCGAGAAGTTTGCTGACGGGTTCCATGTCAAGGGTGGCCGACATGACAAGAATTCGCAGGTCTTCACGCAGGGTGCAGAGATCCAGGAGCATGGCCAGGCCCAGGTCTGTCTGGATGGACCGCTCGTGGAACTCATCCATAATGACGAGACCGATATCCGCAAGTTCCGGGTTGTTCTGCAGCATCCGGATCAGGATGCCTTCTGTGATGACTTCGATTCTGGTTTGTGTTGAGAGCCGGGTTTCAAAGCGGGTCCGATATCCGATGGTTGTTCCTGTTTTTTCATCTAGAAGACTGCTCATTCTGTTTGCAGCCGCCCTGACACCGATTCTTCTCGGCTCCAGAAGAAGGATTTTTTTATTTTCAAGCCATGCCTCACAATAGAGTAGCAGCGGAATGCAGGTGGTTTTTCCCGAACCTGTGGGGGCGCTCAGGACAGTGTGTCCACGGAAAAGATGTTTTCTGAGCGTTGGGACAAGGGAATAGACGGGCTGGGATTTAATTTCCTGTTCTCTTTTTGCGTTCATCTGTAAAAGTCCACCAGGGTCTGGCTTCTCCACCTTCCATGAAATGGATGACCGACATGAAAACATCGATCACACAGGGGTCGTGCCTGGTTTTTGTAAGAGTACAAAGCTCGCTGTAGAGTGTAAAGGGGTCTTTTCCGATCAGTTGCCGGGGGTGGTGTATGTCCAGAAGCCTGAGATCCTTTCCCATGGCCGGACCGATATTGGGGAGCTGTTCGAGCTGTGATACTGTTTTCCTGTCCGGTGTTTTCATTATACTCGGTAGTGTAATCCAGGAGCTTGTTCAAAAAAATACCACAGATATACAGTTGATATTTCTGGGCAGACCTTGAGTGAACATTGTGTAAATTTTGTTCTATTACATGTAGTTGTATAATTATTTGTATTCTACAGTTATTCTCAAAATTGCCACAATGTTCAACAGAAATCCGGGCTAATCCGTACTTCTCATAAACGGATAGCTATAATCATTCGGTGGCACAAAGGTCTCCTTGATGGTTCTGGGTGAGGTCCAGCGAAGCAGGTTCAAAAGAGAACCGGCTTTATCATTGGTGCCGGAACCACGGGCCCCGCCAAAGGGCTGCTGTCCTACAACAGCACCCGTCGGTTTGTCATTGATATAAAAATTTCCCGCGCTGTAGCGCAGCCTGTCGGTAGCGACGATAATGGCTTTTCTGTCATCGCCCAGGATTGAACCGGTGAGGGCGTAGGGAGAGGTGCTGTCGCAGAGGGCCAGAGTTTCTTCAAACTGATCGTCATCATAAATGTAGAGCGTCAATACCGGGGCAAAGAGCTCCTCTTCCATGGAACGGTAACGTGGGTCGGTTGTGACCAGTACGGTCGGTTCAATGAAATACCCTGTTGTTTTGTCACCAGTGCCGCCGAAAATGATCTCAACTGTATCATTTTTTTCAGCTTCTCCGATAAACGCCATGGTTTTATCAAAGGTCGCTTCATCTATAACCGCGTTGTAAAACATGAAATCAGCCGGATCACCTGTCTGTTTTTTTATATCTTCAAGGATTACCGTGAGTTCTGTTTTTACGGAAGGCCACAGGGAACGGGGAATATAGCCCCTTGAAGCTGCAGAGCATTTCTGACCCTGGTATTCAAAGGCACCCCTGGCTAGAGCCACCGCAGCAGTTTCGGGGGTGCGGAGGAGTGGGCAAAGACAAAATCCTTTCCCCCTGTCTCCCCGACTATGCGGGGATAGTTTTTGTAGCTGTCGATATTGTCGGCCACGGTTTTCCACATGGTGTTGAATACCCTGGTGGAGCCTGTGAAATGGATTCCTGCAAGATTACGGTCCGTTAATACCTGTGGTCCGATCTTTTCGCCGGGTCCCGGAATAAAATTAATTACCCCCGGTGGAAGTCCCGCTTCAAGAAGAATCCGCATTACATACCAGGAGCTGAGTACAGAGGTGGAGGCCGGTTTCCAGAGGACAACGTTACCCATCATGGCAGCCGATGTGGGCAGGTTGCCGGCGATGGCGGTGAAATTAAAAGGGGTCACCGCGAAAACAAATCCTTCAAGGGGACGGTAATCAGTTCTGTTCCAGGTGCCTGAACTGTGTCTGGCCGGTTGTTCCCGGTAGATCTGTTCCATGAAAAATATATTGAAACGAAGAAAGTCTGCCAGTTCGCAGGCGGAATCTATCTCAGCCTGATAGACGTTTTTTGACTGGTTCAGCATGGTGGCCGCATTGAGGGTTGTTCTGTATTTACCGGAAATAAGCTCAGCTGCCCGCAGAAAGACAGCGGCACGGCTCTGCCAGTCCATGGCCTCCCAGCCGTCCCTGGCTTTGAGTGCGGCGGAGACGGCTTCTGCCACCTCATTTGTTCCTGCCTGATGGAAATCAGCCAGAACATGGTGATGGTCGTGGGGGCAGACAGCGGTTGCCGTGCGACCGGTCCGTATTTCTTTTCCTCCGATCAGAAGAGGAATATCAAGACGTGTTTGTCGTTGCCGGTCAAGTTCTGCTGCAAGTGCCTGCCGCTCAGGCGACCCTTTTTTGTAGTCGAGAATGGTTTCATTCTGCGGGGGTGGGGACGAGTAGAATCCATTTTCCATGGTTGTTCTCCATTGCCGAAGTATATTATCTGAAGTTCTAAGGACTTTTTGGTTGAATTTAGAATAGCCTTTAAATGAACATACTCAAACAATGGTTACGGCTTGGAACTAAATCAACTGGAGAGTTTCACCTCCCTTCCGGTTTTGTCATCAGGAGTTGGTTGGATTCTACTCATTTCCCCGGCCGACATTTGGGAACAGATCCAGATCCGTATGGGGCAGAAACAGGGCCGCCATATAGTGATTCATGAAGTCGATATTGTCTGAGAGCTCGAGGTTGGTCATGAGGGTTCGAACTTCTGCTCTTTCACGAAAGCGACGATGGTCGGTAAGGCTGATCTGGCAGCCGAGCATCGACGCATTGCCCAGGTAGAAAAAATTATTTCGGTCAATATCAGGAAGAAGGCCGATGGATATGGCCCGTTCCAGATCGATATGAGCACCGAAATTTCCGGCGAGGATGATTCTGTCAAGGTCATCAAAGCTCAAACCGACAGAAGTGAGCAGGGTCTGGTAACCGGCAAACATAGCCCCTTTGGCCCGGATAAGGTTATCAAGATCAATTTCAGTGATGACGATATCCTCACCGATAAGCGAATCATGGGACCAGGCGATGACATATTCCCAGCCGTCAGTACCCTTTCTGATCCGGGGATGGTTATGATCACGGACGAATTTTCCCCTCTGGTTGATGATTCCGGCATCCAGAAGTTCAGGAACGATGGATATCAGCCCGGATCCGCAGATTCCTCTCGGTTTTGTCGCTCCGATGGTGACTATCATCGGGTCAAAGGTTTCGCCGTGGATATGGAAATTTTCTATGGCTCCTGAACTGGCCCGCATGCCGAATTTAATGCCGCCTCCTTCAAAGGCCGGGCCTGCTGAACAGGCGGCGCAGACCATCCAGTCCTTGTTTCCGACTACGATTTCCCCGTTGGTGCCGATATCGATAAAAAGGGTAATGGCATCACTTTTATGCATCTGGCAACTGTGGACTCCCGCGACAATATCTCCGCCCACGTATGAAGCGACACAGGGATAAAGAAAGAGACGAACGGAAGGGTGGGCCATTATGCCGAGGTCCGCGGCCTTTGTCAGGGGAAACTGGTTGACGCTTGGAACATACGGTGCCTCGCGGATATATTTCGGGTCAATTCCAAGGAGCAGGTGAGACATTACAGTATTTCCTGCAGCCATGATATAACTGATATCACTCGGGTTGATTATGATCTTTTTGCAGATATCCTCAATTATGGTATTGATAGTATAGACTACCTTTTCCTGCAGAATTCTCAATCCACCGGATCTCTGGGAGTAGACAATCCTGGAAATGACATCCTCGCCATAACCGATCTGGGAATTATAGCCTGAGCCTTCTTCGACAACCTCCCCGCTGTTCAGGTCCAGGAGTACTCCACAGATGGTTGTTGTACCAAGGTCTATGGCTAGACCGTAGAGCTGATCAGTTGTGTCTCCAGGTTCCACGGCGATAATTCTGTCTGGTTCCTCTTCCCCTTTTCCGTGCAAAAGAATAAGGGTGACCTCCCAGTCGGCTTCCCTCAAAATAAAGGGAAGTTCGCGTATCAGTTCCGGATGATCATAATCGGGCTCGGGATTGTCGGGAAGATGTTTTTTTATTTCCCGAAAGAGTCGCTGCATATCGGAAATATTGTCGTCCAGAGTGGGAGGAGGCAATTTAAGAAACAGTTTTCTTACCGGTGGTGCAATCTGCCACTCCCCAACCAGGATCTCGAGTGATTCCGCGGAGAGGGATCTTGTCGTTTTCGGTTTTGACTTCAGTGCTCTGCCGTCGGACTGCACGATTTCAGGAATCTGAATTGTACTATCTGAAACAATTGAGGAGATACAGGCAAGGTGGATGGACTGATTGATTTCTTCACCGGTCAGGGCAGCAGAATTCCCGGCCTCCAGCTCACCTTCAAGAAGTTGAACCTTGCATTTGCCACAGACACCGTCACCTCCGCAGAACGCGTGGATATACACCCCGGCCTTGGCTGCAGCGGCCAGCAGATTTTCGCCGTGATCAACGGTAATGGTTCGTTTGTCCGGAAGAAATTGAACAGTATGTTTCATAGATATACCTCACTGAAGGCTGACGTATGAAAATATCAGCACAATATTCTTGAAGATGATTGCTCGGAAAAAAGGTAAAAATTTAAAATAGAACAACACACCACTCCATTTTGAGGGAAGCAATACATAACCCTCGTAGTTTACCTTTTGTTTGTAGAGACAGAGTGATGAATTTAAAGGATTACAAGCAGATACTGATGAGAATAGTTATTAGTACATAATTATCTTTTCCTGAGTATTTTTCAAGGAGAAATTTCTTGACCAGGATCCCGGCTTTTACGACTGCCTTTCCTAGTCCGCATGTTCCCATGAACATTGTGTCAATTTTGAGAATAACTATAGAGCACAAACAATGAGACAATTATCAGTGACCCAGAAAAATTTACATAATGTTCACCCAAGGTCAGTCCAGGCAACGCCATCTTCTACAGTATTTTGGCTGTAAATATTGATCACTATAATTCACTGCCCGGTAAGCGAAGACTCCGGGAACTTTGAACCTGACGCCGCCTGAACTGATGAGAGATGCGGGCTACGTCGCTACGAAAAATAAAAATGCTCACATATGTCTAATATGCTGCGTTTTTTATTTTCCTATGCTCCTCGGAGTCTACGCTTACCTGAACTCGAACAAAAAATCTCATTTCTGGACAGACACTAGGATGGAGAATTATGAAAAAGCAAAGACGAAAACACAGTGCAGAATTTAAGGCAAAAGTTGCCTTTGAAGCCGTTCGAGGAATAAAACCCCCCATTGTATTTTTGAGAAAAATCAAAGCGGAAAGACCAAAAAGCTCTGAGAAGGAAAAAGCCCGACTTAATCAGAAAGTCGGGCTTTTATCACTGGAAGTTGGTTCCTTCGAAAAAAGTGCAGGCAGTTGGGAATACCCGTCAAAGGACGAAATTGATAGACAAGGATTTGCAACTGTTTATCCGCTGCCAATGCTGATTACTTAATATTAATTTTCCAATGGTATATTAAGCACTTGCTGGAAAATCCGGAGAGGTGTAAATGTCACTGAAAAACAGTGAATTTATAGTGCCCCTCTCCGGCTGCTTATATTACTGTTTGCTGAGTAACTATTTTTTACGCCTGATTCTTGATCCAGCAAGACCAATCAAACCTGTACCAAAAAGGAGCATTGTCGCAGGTTCCGGAACCGGGTCACTGCTGCGGGTGGCAATCAGCGTTGATTGGCTGACCGGAATACTGCTGACACTTAACCAAGAAGGATTCGCAATTCCCTGGGAACCACTACCGCTGGAGAAACCAAAACCTGTAGTGGCAGCGAATCCTCCACCAATAGAAACACCCCAGTCCTGTCCAAAATCATCTGCAGAATAACCACCGGTATAAAAGGTTTCAGATGTGCTGTCAAAATTAAAATTAAATGTGTCGCTCCCAAGAAGAGGAGTGTCAGTAAAAAAGTCAAAAGTACCAAGTGATGTACCGCTTAAAAAACCTTCAATGTTGAAACTTGTAAGACTGGTTTCATCAATTCGGCCAGTTCCAATAAGAGTATCGCTGTAGCTGAATGAACCTTCCATGGTATAATTGCCAGCACCGGTCCATGAAATATCAAACGAAACTGCTTCTGCCTGTTGGACTACCAGTGAGAGCGCCCCGCATACGATTATTGCTGATAAAATATTTTTCATGTTTCCTCCTTTTGGGATATCATTTCTGTAACCGGTAAATACTTATACCGGGATTTATGCAAATATTGACCCAGTATCTGTTTTTATTATATCTTGTTTAAATTAGAGAAAAAAAAATTTAAACCAAACAATGCTGCTGCAGCAATTGGTAGAATTTTTCGGATGAGTGGAGAAGAATTTCGGAATTCCGGGTTGTTTAATTTTCTGTAACACCATTCACCTGTTGAAAATGTGACGTTGGTTTTTGCTGAAATCAATCGTTTTCATGTAAATTAATGGCAAGTTTTGCCCTGTTTATGACATTCTCTTTGTTTAAAGCTATTAAGAATGTTATTGTATGAGCTTAATATTGACGAATGACAGAATATCGTGCATGTTCTATTAAGGTTTGAATTTCATACAGTTACAATGTGGTAGCTCGGGTTGTTTCATCATGTGTCCGGTGAAGAGTTGAGTGAGGTGCAGCTATTAAGATTATTCATACAATAGAAGAAATGCGGGATCGGGCAGAAGGCCTGAGGATAGAGGGAAAAACCATCAGCTTTGTTCCGACAATGGGTTATCTCCACGAGGGGCATCTGTCTCTTCTACGCATAGCCCGGCAGAAAGGGGACGACCTTGCCCTGTCAATTTTTGTAAATCCTGCCCAGTTCGGACCGAATGAAGATTTGAGTACCTATCCCCGTTCTCTGGAAAAGGATCTTGAACTGGCTGAGAAAGAGGGTGTCGATGTTGTTTTTGTACCAATGGACTCAAGTTTATACCCGGAAGGGTATCAGACTTACGTAGAGTTGGAAAAATTGCCAGCTCACCTGTGCGGCCTGTCACGTCCGGTATTCTTTAAAGGAATTGCCACGGTCGTAACCCAGTTGTTTAACATCGTCAAACCCCATGTGGCTGTTTTTGGAGAAAAAGATTTTCAGCAACTGGCAATAATCCGTCAGATGGTGAAGGACCTGAAATTTGATATTGAAATCATTGGAGGACCGATAATCCGGGAGGCTGACGGTCTGGCCATGAGTTCCAGGAATGCCTATCTTGACGAATCCATGAGGCCTGCGGCGTTGAGCCTTTCACGGGCACTTGCAAGGGCAAAGGAAATGGTGCGGTCAGGGATTATAGACTCAGAACGCATTGAACGGGAGGCCAGAGCCATTCTCTCTGCCTTTCCTGACATTGCCATTGATTATATTTCTATTTGTGATCCGTTCAGCCTGGATGGAGTTCAGCAGGTCAGGGGGAAGACACTGATGGCCCTGGCTGTGAATCTGAGAAAAATAAGGCTGATAGATAATACAGTTCTGGATCCGGAATCCTGATGCCTTGACTGAGGATAAACTGATCCCATTGAAAAGGTGTTTTTATGTATCAATCTCTGTTGCCTGTCTTGAAACCACTTGTCTTTGAAGGAAAAAGTGGTGTTCTTGAAATAGTCCACAAATATGATGATCGAGGGTTCTTGTATCTCAATGAAGGTATCATAGAGCAGGTTGAAACAAAAAATCTCCAGGGAAGAAAGGCCGCTGCAGCCTGTGTCAGATGGGTCAATATCACTGTCCGGTTTAGAGAGGGAGCGCGGGAAAAATATATTCCAGATCCTGATGTCGATACCAACGAAATTCTTTCCTATCTTGAAAAGGTGCACAGAAACATCGCGGTAATCAACGATAAAATATCGGATGAGAATGCGATTTTTCAGGCTGACTTCGACCGGATAGGTGAGGTTGAGCGATTGAGTGCCGGTGATCTCAAGGTGGCCATGCTGCTGGATGGGGAACGGAGCATCGAGCAGGTTATGCGCAAGTCGGGCAAGTCGGAACTGGCAGTACTGACGCATATCTGCCGGTTGATGATTGCGGGAGTAATACAACAGAAAATCTCGAAAAATGTACTGGATACCGATAAACAGAATGATTTGCTGGCATCACTTGAAACCGTTCTCATAGATCTGGTGGGCCCGGCGGCCCCTATATTGATAGAAGATTCTTTTGAAGAGATACAGTCAAGGCCCGGGATGCTGGCGAAAGAAGATGTCCAGTCTCTTTTTTCGGCTATCAGAAAAGAGTTGAGCGAGGAAGACAAGGTTCTTTTCGATGATTGGAGTTCTTCAGTCTTGTCAGGCAGACTTGTCTACTGATAAACGGTTGGTGATGAATATTTTTATGAGGTCCTCTGGGGGAGCTTGGCCGTAAGTTTTTGCAAAAGCTTTACGGAATTCGAGCACAGTGGAAATAGAACCGTTGGCCCCTGTCCTGGCGAAATACACTTCATCCTCCTGATTTTTATCCTGCATTCTTTCCAGAAATATTTTTGTGATGTTATCTGGTGGCGGAAAGCCGAACTCTTCGATAAACTGTTTCCTGAAAGTGAGAACCGTGGGGTGGGGCGTGTCCGCTATCTTCCTGGCAAAATCCTGTTGATTCCGTTTATCTGTTTTTTTACAGACAGCACTGGAAGAGCCTGGGTGCTTTGCTTCTTTCAGGTACAGTTCAGTCAGGTGTTCCGATGGAGGAACAGCGTATTTTTTTTCAAAGTCACGAAGGAACTGCAGGACAGTAGAGGAACTGCTGTAGACAACGCTTTCTGCCGGGCCGATATCCTGAGTACTGCCTGTCGGTTGCGGGGCACCTGTAAAATCCATGTATTTCTTCAGTTCCGACCTGTCGATTTCAGTCAGGCCAATAAAGTAGTCAATGAGATCGATACCGGGGCCATGGCCGAATTCTTCTATAAAAGCTGTATGCAGTCGTTCCAGTGTCGGTTCAGGGCCTTCAGCTGTTTCTTTGACCAGGGATGCCTGAACAGGCCAGAGATCATTGAGATTATGTCGGTTACAGGGGTCTGTCATGGGGTATTTATTTCTGTTTCCGTTTTAACAGGATAACCATGGATTTTCTTAACCGTTCAATTGCTTCCGCCAGCAGTTTTGTTTCATCTTTTGAAGCAACAACAACTGAAGAAGTGAGTTCTCCTTTGCTCATAGCCTCTGTGGTTTTGGTCAGGTAAATTATCGGATCAGTAATTGATTTTGCAAGGACCACCGCCAGGAACAGGGTTGCGATAAAAACAACCATGCTTATTCCCAGAAAAACATTCCTGAATGTCGTGACGGACCGATAGACTTCAGTGGCAGGAACCACCTCCACAACATTACCAAGGAGAGTATATTTTTTCTTATCGACAAAAACAGGTGCAGAAGCAATGAGATTGTCCTGCAGGATTATCGTATTGGGATTTTGAGCACTGATGATCTGTTTTGCGGCGCCCGGGAAATCGGTTTTGAAGTTTTCTCCGGTATTCAGATCTGTCTGGCTGCCCCATTCTTTTTTGGCGTTGCGATGCGAATAGTAATATCCTTTATTATCTATGAAATAGAGCTGCTCATAGCCTCTGTTCTTTTCTCTCACAAGTTTGAGGAATTTGTCGGCCATTACGTTGAACAAGACAATTCCCTTGAACTGGTTGCTTTTGTCATATACTGGAGTGCCATACCTGATGACCGGTCGGAGCGGCTGCTCGACTTTTCCTCTTTCGCGATTCAGGTCAAGTGGAGAGATCATGAGCTGTCCGTTGTTCAGTTCTGCCGTGTCAGCAAAATAATAGCGTTTTTTCTTGTTCTGCAGCCTGTCTTTTGCCACTATTGCGCTTTCACCCTGGTTTCTGTCAACCCTGACGACCTCCATTCCAGTCGCATCCAGGAACCGGACCTGGTGATAAATCTTTTTGTGTTTAGAAAAGGCAAGGAAATCTTTTTCGAGGTTTTTCCTGAGTGTATTTATATCATTTGCAGACGGTGAAAAAACATCACCAATCAGGGTTCGCAGGGTCACGGAGTCGCGGAGGTAGAAAAGGTCATTGGAGACATTTTTCAAAAAATCTTCAATTTCAAAGGAAATCAGGTGCACTTTATCATTCAGTTTAGCGGTAATTGAGGATTTCAATGAGTTGCTGATATTGCTTAAAGCATACCAGCCTATTGATACAAGCGGGATCAGTGAAATGAATATAAAGGCAAGTAAAAGTTTAGTCCTGATTTTTCTCATGTTTTTCTCCAAAAGGGGGCGCAAATTCCTGTGGAACCAATTCCGTGCTCAAGAAAAAGAAAGTCATGTTCCTGTAAAGTGCAATAACACAATATTAGCAGACAATTTCTTAAATACATAATAATATTTATCATATAGTGCAATTTCATGACTGAAAACTTACTTCAGACCACCTCAAAAAATGACCTTTTCGTCCGATCTCTTCGGTAAAATTGAGGAAAATCGAAGTTGACAGGGATTACGAGTGTGAAAATGTTCCTTCGATTCATTTTCAACCGGCAAAAAGACGCCAGGCTGAGGTCTTTTTGTCACTAGGATTTATTCCGGTCAAAACAGATGATTTGATATCTTTTTGGCGGTTTCACGGAGTGTGGGAATTGCCGTCTCCAGGAAATCGGATGTCATGCGAAATGCCGGGCCGGCTATGACCACTGCAGCTTTCGGGGCGCCGTCCGGGCTGTGTATAGCTGCAGCCATGGCATGGGTATCCCGGTAGCGCTCACCCCTGTCATAGGCAATTCCGGTCTGTTTAATTTCTTTTAACAGGTTGAGGTAATCTTTTCTGGTGACTATTGTGTTTTCGTTGAACCGTGTAAATTTCTGTTGCAGGCAGAGTTCTAGAAATTTCGGATCACTATGTGACAGGATAACCTTGGCTCCGGCGGCGACGTTGATCGGTACCTGTTCTCCCTGCTGGAAGTTGAACCTGATATGGCTCGGTCCTTCCACATGAAGGGCAAGAACTACATTGGTGCCCGAAAGCATTTCAAGGGCGACACTTTCTCCCATCATCTGTGAAAGCTCGGTGAGATATGGCTGGGCGATCACCAGCAGTTTGCTGTTGATTGATCTGGTGGTGGCCGTGCCAATTTTCAGGGCTGATTTCCCCAGCATGTATTTTCTGGTGATCGGGTTCTGCTGCAGAAAATTGGTGGCAACGAGAAGTTTGATCAGCCTGCTGGTTGTTGATTTATGGATACCGAGCTTTCGGCTCAGCTCAGTCGTTCCCATTTCATTGTTGTATGGAGCGAAAGCGAGGAGGATGTTGAGCGCTTTTTCCGCCGATGAACTGTTCGCCGGTTTTTCCTGTTGTTGGTTACTGTTTTCCAATTTGCCTTCCTTTGTTCCGAATGTGTGAATCGTGTCCCGTATGTTGGAACTTAATAGAGTGTCTCGGCTTTCCTGTCAAGAAATTTCACCCGGTGAGAGGTATGAAAAACTGCTGGATGAGCGTAACATTCTGAAAATATAGTATAAAAAAAACAGAAGCCATCTTGTAATTGCATGTAAAATGGCCTTGACATGTTTGGTGGTCAGTGTAATATGGTTGCATATGTCGGTATTACGTGTGCAGTATATGGCACAAATTAAGGTGCTGTTTTATCGTAAGGGAAGTGTCTATTTTTAAAATAACTAATATAATTAATTAGTTGTGTTGTTATGTGCAGGGGAAAACTGTTTTTGAGCAGGAAGAGACGAGAAAAATTTCTTTTTAAAATTTGATTCAGGTTTGCATGTAACGATCCGGGGAAGACCGGGAAAAGAAACTGTTGTGAAAATATACCGTTTGTTCTGGTTTAAATGGAAAAGGAAGCTCAACTTCGGGAGGTTATATAATGAGTGAACAGGTTTTTACCAATTGTACAAACGCCGGACCCGTCAGCGTCTATGTCAAGGATGGGAAAGTAACACGAATGCGGCCGCTGGTGGCAGATGAAAAGGATTTCAAGCCATGGACCATTGAGGCGGGAGGAAAGAAATATTCGCCACCCAAAAAATTTGCGGTAGCTCCCTATGTCCATGCGGATCGGCGCCGACTTTATTCCGAAGAACGGATAAAATACCCCATGAAGCGGGTCGACTTTGATCCCGACGGTGAAAGAAATCCCCAGAATCGGGGCAAATCCCCCTACGAGCGGATCTCCTGGGACGAGGCTTTGGACATTGTTGCCGGAGAAATCAAAAGGGTCAAGGACACGTATGGTGGTGCAGCCATCAGCGGGATGACGTCATCACACCACAACTGGGGAATTGTCGGTTACAAAATGGGGCCGTTTGCCCGCTTTATGAATCTGTTGGAGTATACCCCCGTACTGGACAATCCGGACAGCTGGGAGGGTTGGCACTGGGGAGCTACTCATACATACGGTTTCTACTGGCGGCTTGGAATGCCGGAGCAGTACGATCTTCTTGAGGATTCCCTGAAAAATGCGGAGATGATTGTACTCTGGTCCAATGATCCCGATACGACCAGGGGTACCTATACCGGTCAGGACTCCGCCCTCTGGCGTCAGTGGTTGAAGGAAAAGGGTGTGAAGATGGTTTTTATCGATCCCTTTTATAATTTTACCGCAGGGGTTATGGACGGCAAATGGATCGCACCGAGAATCGGGACCGATACCTGCCTGGCAATGGCTATTGCCCATGTCTGGATCACGGAAGATATCTACGACAAGGAGTATGTCCGGGACCGGACAGTAGGATTTGACGAATTCAAGGAATATGTTCTTGGTAATACTGACGGCCAGCCTAAGACTCCGGAATGGGCCGAAAATGAATCCGGTGTAAAGGCCAGAGTGATTCGTGCCCTGGCCAGGGAATGGGCGGCAAAACGGACAATCCTCTCGGGTGGCGCAAGAGGCGGTGAGGGTGGTGCATGCCGCCAGGCTTACGGTACGGAATGGGCTAGAATGATGGTTCTGCTTCAGGGAATGCAGGGACTGGGAAAACCCGGTCGCACCATCTGGGGAACCACCATGGGCGCTCCCTCCGACACCAAACACTGGTTTCCAGCTTATGCTGATCTCCAGGGCCGGGTATCCACCGCGGATATCGCAAAATATGTGCCCATGAATCCAACAAAACAGCGACTGTGGAGGCTCACACTGCCTGATGCGGTTCTTGACCCGCCGGTCAGCTGGTACGGAGAAGGGTTCTGTGGTCAGTCACTTGAACAGCAGTTTACCCATTTTGAGTATCCCATGGAGGGGTACCCGGAAATCAGGCTGTTCTATCGATATGGCGGTTCCTTCATGGGTACCATGAGTGATACAACCAAATGGGTAAAAATGTACCAGAGCCCGAAACTTGAATTTGTCGTCAACCAGGATATCTGGTTTAACAGCGAAACCCGTATGGCTGATATCATTCTCCCTGCATGTTCCAATTTTGAACGGGACGATGTGGGTGAGTGGGGAGCGTGCGGCGGGTATACCTGCCATGCTTCCAGTGGCTGTAATTACCGGATTGTTGTTCGTCAACAGAAATGTATCGAGCCGCTGTGGGAATCAAAATCCGATTATCAGATCCTTACCCTGCTGGCGGAGCGCCTCGGGATGAAGGAAGAGTTCACAGATGGTCGTACCGAGCTGGACTGGGTCAAGGCATTCTATGAATCATCGGATCTGCCGGGCCTGGTGAGCTGGGAAGAGTTCAACAAAAAAGGCTATCACATTATCAATATTCCCGATGATTATAAATCCACCCCGTCGCTGCGCTGGTTTGCTGAAGGCCGTGACTGTGACACGCCTGATACAAACAATCCGAAACGGAACACGGAAAAAGCGAAAGAACTGGGGACGTACTCCGGCAAGATCGAGTTCTCCTCCGAGAGCCTCAAGGCCAATTTCCCGGATGACGAGGAGAGGCCGGTATCTCCGAAGTATATACCAAGCTGGGAAGGTCATCACAGCGAGATGTACAGGGAATATCCCCTGCAACTGATGTCTCCCCATCCCCGGTTCACCTTTCATTGCCATTACGATAAGCATACGGACTGGCTTGATGATATTCCGGGACATCGTATTAAAAAAGACGGTTATGCCTGGTGGCCGGCCAGGATCAGTCCGGAAGATGCTGCTCTTCGCGGCATACAGAATGGTGATATTGTCCGGCTGTATAATCACAGGGCTTCTGTACTCTGTATTGCCGTGGTCACTGAACGTATCCGGCCCGGGATTATTCACAGCTATGCCTCTTCCGCGAAATATGATCCACTGGTACCCGGGCAGGCAGACTCCCCGGACCGGGGTGGCTGCGTGAATATGCTGACACCTTCGCGGATGGTCTCAAAAAATGTTCCGGGCATGACACCGAATTCGTGTCTGATTGAAATTGAAAAATGGGAGGGTTAACAGAATGTCACGATACTCCATACTGATAGATGTAAGCAAATGCAACGGTTGTTATAACTGCTTCCTTGCCTGCCGTGATGAATATTTCGGGAATGACTACCTGCCCCTTTCGGCGGCTCAGCCACTCAATGACCAGTTCTGGCTGCAGATGAAGGAAATTGAGCGGGGTGTATACCCCAAGCCCAAACTGTCCTACATTCCCACGCCGTGCATGCACTGTGAATCCGCACCTTGTATTGACGCGGCAAAGGATGGTGCAGTGTATCGCAGGGAGGACGGGATTGTCATTATTGATCCGGAAAAGGCCAAAGGTCAGGAAAGAATCGCCAACGCCTGTCCCTACAGGGTGATTTACTGGAATGAGGAAAAGGAAATACCACAGAAGTGTACAATGTGTGCCCATCGACTGGATGAGGGCGTCAAACAACCCCGCTGTGTCGAGTCCTGCCCCACCGGAGCCATGGTTTTCGGTGATCTGGATGATCCGAAAAGTGAAATTGCAAAGCTTGCCGCCAAACTGCCGGTGGAAGATTTTCATCCGGAGTATGGCACTGCACCTCTGGTGAAGTATGTTGGACTTCCCAGGCGATTTGTGGCTGGAGAGGTCGTTTTTTCAGATAAGGAAGGTGAGTGCGCCCAGGGTGTCGTGGTCAAATTGACCGGAGATGGCCTGAGCCTTGAAACCATCACGGATCTTTTTGGTGATTTTGAATTTGAAGGGCTTGAAAAAAACAAAAGCTATCAGGTCAGCGTTTCGGCAGACGGATATCAAGGCCGGGATGTTGAGTTTAAAACATTCAAGGATGTCAATCTCGGTGAGATTGTGCTCAATCCTGCCGGGTAATTCATACAGGGGGTGTGTCGCACCCCCTCTTCTTTTTTCCTGAGGTCAGTCATGATAAGTGTAAAAGACGCGGAAGGTACTCCATACGAAGCCGCGAAACATTCTGAAGTATACGGACTCCAGAAGATTACAGAAGCAGTGTCGAAACGGACCACCGTCTGTTATTCTTATTTCCAGCCCAATGGCGGTGCGGAAATGAGTTCTTCTCCCAAGGAGAGAATTTATTATGTGGTCAAAGGTTCAATTACCGTCAGCGGCCCTGATGAAAAACATGTCCTTAATGAGGGTGATCTCATTTATATCGCCCCCGGTGAAGAGCGTGACATGGTGATCAACGGCGGTAAACCGGCCGAAGTCCTGGTAACCATAGTCACCCCATAACCCGAATCGAATAACGGTTTACGGGAATGGAGTGGCTTTTAGATAACATGTAATTTCGTATGCAAGGGGTGGGCGGGTTGCCACCCGGGGAGAAAAAATGAAAGATATATTCAAACTTGACGGAAAAGTAGCGATTGTGACCGGTGGTGCCGGGGGAATCGGTAAGGCTCTGGCCCTTGGTCTCGGAATTCACGGGGCAACTGTTGTTGTTTCCAGCAGAAACCAGGAAGCGATTGATAAGGTGGCGAAAAAGATCACCGAAGAATCTGGCAACGAGGCTATTGCCATTGCCTGTGATGTGACCGATGAGTCCAGCGTGCAGAATCTGGCAGACAAGGTGAAGGAAAAATATGGCAGAATCGATATTCTTGTCAATGCCATGGGGATGAATATCAAACATGATGCATTTGAGTATCCGGTGGAAGACTGGCAGAAATTGTTCAAGGTTAATGTGGAAGGGACAATGATTGCCTGCAAAACCATGGGCAAGGTTATGCGTGATCAGAAAGGTGGGGCCATTGTAAACCTTTCCTCTGTTCGTGGCATCCGTGGCTATACCGGAGGAAACAGCGGCTACTGTGCCACCAAGGGTGCCGTAGAGCTGATCACCAAGGCGCTTGCCCTGGAGTGGGCACCCCATGGAATTCGGGTCAATGCCCTGGGACCTGCTCTGGTAATTACTCCCGGAACCGCACATATCGCAAAAGATCCGACTCTTGCCGCCAAGTATGCGGCAGCTGTGCCCATGGGGCGGATCGGTATGCCCGAAGATATGGTTGGAGCGGTTATCTACCTTGTTTCCGAGGCGGCCAGCTTTGTTTCCGGGCAGACTATTTATGTGGATGGTGGATTGACTGCAGCCTGATACAAGCGGATTCTGACAAAGAACCAGCAAGAAATACAACTATTTAAGTGAGGAAAGATAGATGACAACAGCTCGAATCTTGAGTCAGGCCAGGGAAGAGAAAAGGACGGTCCTTACCGAAATTGAGGCCAAGCAGATTCTCGCAGAAGCTGGAATAAACTGCACCGAAACGGTGTTGGCAACTTCACGGGAAGAGGCGGTGTCTCTCTGTGACCGAATTGGCTACCCGGTAGTCTTAAAAGTATCATCCGTTGATATCAGTCATAAGAGTGATGCCGGCGGTGTGAAGGTAAATCTCAACTCGAAAGAAGAGGTTGAGAAGGCCTTTGATGATATCATGACCTCCTGCAGAGCATATGCCCCGGATGCTGATATTGAAGGTGTTGCTGTGCAGTCCATGGCAAAACCGGGAACGGAAATAATTATGGGAATGATTAATGACGCCAGTTTTGGTCCCGTGGTGATGTTCGGTCTCGGGGGTGTGCTGGTTGAAGTATTGAAGGATGTGTCGTTCAGAATTGTTCCTATTGATAAAAATGATGCCATTGAAATGACTACCGAGATCCAGGGGAAGAAACTGCTGGAAGGGTACCGGGGACAGGATCCGGCCGATGTGGAATGTCTGCGTGATATGCTGGTGAAATTATCAGACTTTGTTGATGCGACTCCGGGAATTGAAGAAATCGATATGAATCCGGTCTTTGCCTATAAGGATGGGGCGGTGGTGGTTGATGCCAGGATAATCCTGTCGTCATGAGAAGGAAATTTGAATAAAAAATATCGTTTCCCATTCGAAACTGACAGCGCAAAAAAAAATGCGATGAAAAGAAGGACGGTGCAAATATGATGGAATTATTTTTTAAACCGAAATCGGTGGCGGTAATTGGGGCCAGCGGTACTCCCGGAAAGCTTGGTTACGTCATTGTCAATAATATCAAGGGCAGTGACTTCAGTGGAGATGTTTATCCTGTCAATCCGAAATCCGACGAAATCCTGGGTTACAGGGTGTATAAATCTGTCCTGGAGATACCGGGAGAAGTGGATCTAGTCATTACTGCCCTGCCAACCCCGAAATTGACGGTTATGACCATGGAAGCCTGTGCGGAAAAAGGGGTGAAGGCCGTTATCATAGAATCTGCGGGTTTTGCCGAAATGGGTGGAGATGGTAAGGTGTATCAGGAACAGATAGTTGAGATTGCAAAGAAAAATAATATAAGGGTCATGGGGCCCAACTGTTCTGGCATTGTCTCGCGTAATATTGTCACCTCCATTTATCCCATGACGAAAAAAGTACCGAACGGCAATGTTGTGCTTATCGGTCAGTCTGGACTTCTGGCGGCAGGCATGGCATCGGATATCGTGGAGAACGAAAGCCTTAATATCAAACAGGTCTGTTCCATCGGCAATAAATGTGATGTTAATGAAAATGATCTGCTGGAATATTTTGGAGCGCAGGATGACGTGGATGTCATTTCCATGTATTTGGAGACTATCAGTGACGGGCGGAACCTGACAAAAATCGCCAAAAAGGTGGCGGCTGAAAAACCGGTTATCTTTCTCAGCGGCGGACGTACGGAAGCGGGTGCCAAAGCGGCCATGAGTCATACCGGCAGTATCGCCAGCAATGCCAAAATTGTCGAGGCGGCGGTCAAGCAGACCGGGATGATTATGGCTGATGATTTTACGGAGCTCAAGGATTTTGCCAAGGTTTTTTCAACTCAGCCACTGCCGAAAGGGAATCGTATTGCCGTAATTACCCTGGCGGGGAGTGTCGGTGTAAATGTCTCCGATCTTTGTGCAAGTCACGGTCTTGAACTGCCCAAACTGACGGAGGAAACAACGGAAAAACTCAAGGATATGTTTGATACACCGGTTTCCAATCCGGTGGATCTCTATTTCAGTGTCACCAAGATCGGGTTTACCAAAACCCTGGAAACAACCTTCCCCGATGCGTTCAGAGATGACAATATCGATGCGGCTGTTCTTATCCTGGCGGGATTTGAATATACCCAGGAAGCTGTACAGAAGAAGATCATTCAAAAAATTGTTCAGGATGTGGGTAAGCCGGTTGTTGTCTGTATGATTGTTGGCTACAACAAGTATAAAAATGTCATTATGGATGAGATGGGTAAGGAACTGCCTGTCTTCCCGTCGCTTATTTCAGGAGTGAAAGCCCTGAGCAAACTCTGTGAATACGGTATTCGCCAACAAAAACAATCTGCCTGATGGGGGAAGTATGACTTTTGAAAACATTATCCTGGAAAAGGAAGAAAATATTGCCATCATAACCTTTAACCGCCCCGAGGCTATGAATGCCCTCAATATTCAGACCCGGGCGGAGTTTGCGACAGCGGTGAAAGATTTGGAAGAGGATGAGGCGATCAAGGTGCTGATCCTGACCGGATCCGGCAAGGCCTTTGTGGCGGGATCTGATATCAAGGAGTTTCACGCGACCACCCCATACGGGGCGCATAATATTGTCCGTCTTGGTTCTATCGTGGAGAAGCTTGGCAAGCCGGTTATCGCCGCGGTCAACGGTTTCTGCCTGGGCGGTGGATGTGAAATCGCCATGGCCTGCGACCTGATCATTGCCTCGGAGAAGGCAAAATTCGGGCAGCCGGAAATTAATCTCGGCATCATTCCCGGAGGGGGCGGCACCCAGCGTCTGCAGCGTCTTGTGGGCGCCTGCAGGGCCAAGGAACTTATTTTCACGGGAGATATTATTCGGGCGGATGAGGCTGATCGGATCGGCCTGGTCAACCGGGTGGTTCCCATGGACGAGTTAATGACAGTGGCAAAGGAAATTGCGGCCAAAATTGCGACCAAGAGTTCTGCAGCACTGAAACTGGCCAAGCAGGCAATCAACAAGGGAATGCAGATGAGTCTGCAGGATGGACTTGATTACGAATATGAAATGTATGCCCTGGCACTCTCCCTGGAAGATAAGGAGGAGGGAGTCAACGCGTTTCTTGAGAAAAGAAAACCGAAATTTGTCGGTCGTTAGTTGCAGGGTTTTTACTAGTGCAGGTCCATAAATGGCCTTTTTGCCCGATTTCTGCGTCGCTACGAAAAATAAAAATGCTCACATATGCCTAATATGCTGTGTTTTTTATTTTCCTATGCTCCTTGAACTCGAACAAAAAATCTCATTTATGGACAGACACTTACTAACCCGCATTTCTCATGAACATTGTGTCAATTTTGAGAATAACTGTAGATTGCAAATAATTGGACAACTATCAGTAATAGAACAAAATTTACATAATGTTCACCCAAGGTCAGTCCAGGCAACGCCATCTTCTACAGTATTTCTGCAATAAATATAGATCACTATAATTCACTGCAGAAAACTTAGAACCTGACGCCGCCTGAACTGATGAGAAATGCGGGCTAAAGGATATCAATTAAGGAAGAAAACAATGGAAAATATGGCAAACAAGGTAGCCCGGATACCCAACCTGGTGGACTGGTCCACCGGTGAAGTGAGATTGATGAGCGCAAAATGTAACAGCTGCGGGACATACTTTTTCCCGAAGGAGCATTACCAGCATCGCCCCGGTTGTTCAAGAGAAGGTGTGGAGGATGTACTTCTTCCCACAAGAGGAAAACTGGCCAGCTATACCATTCAATATTATCCCTGTCCGGCACCGTTTAAAACAGAGAAAAAGATCACCCCCTACGGTATCGGCCTGGTGGAATTTGCAGATGAGAAAATCCAGATTACAGGCATCATCACGGAAACTGACCTGAAGACGCTGAAAATCGGCATGGAAATGGAAACCACCCTGCTTGAGATGTACACCAATGAGGAAAAGCAGCAGGTTGTCACCTGGGCGTTCAAGGCCGTTTAATAATCGGTACCGCAAAAACTATAAAAAGGGATAATAACAATGAGAGATGTTTATATAATAGGAACAGGGATACACCCCTGGATGGGTTTTTCTGAGCAGGTATTTGCTGATTTTGCAGCTGTGGCTGTTGATGGTGCCTTAAAAGACGCCGACATAGAATGGCAGAAGATTCAGGCGATTATGGCCGGGATTTTTATCTACGGTGGTAATGCCGGTCATCTTTCCGGTCAGTATCTTGAGTCCATTTTCGGGGAAACGGGTATTCCCGTGGTCAACGTTTATAACGCCTGTGCCACCGGGTCCGCTTCCATCAGAATGGCTTATAACAGCATAGCAGCCGGTGAAACTGATACCGCCCTGGCCTTTGGCGCCGATGTATCTCCCAAGGGTTTTCTGACCGCGAAATCCGATAACGCTGTCCAGGACAGGGATGTTATAAGATGGAAGATGGGTGGCCTCCCAAATCCCATTTACTGGGCGCTGGAATGCCGGAAGCGAATGGAAAAATATGATACAACCGAAGAGGATCTGGCCCTTGTAAAGGTGCTGATGAGCGAATACGGTTCTAAAAACGCCCATGCCCGTTTTAAGAAGACCTACAGCCTGGAAGAGGTATTGAATTCTGTTTATGTCTGTGATCCCCTGAGGCTTTATGAGATCTGTCCGGTGAGTACCGGTGCTGCCGCAGTTATTGTTACCGCCGACAAGGAATTGATAGCCAAAGCTGATAATCCGGTGAAGATCAATGCAACAACCATGGGAAGTGCCATGTACGGTGATCCGACCATCCGTATTTCTGCTCTTTCCTGTCCTTCAGTGGCTGAGGCGCCTATGCTCAGCGAGAGTTATTCCGCTTCCCGCCAGGCCTACGAAAAAGCGGGTATCGGCCCTGAAGATATTGATCTGCTTGAACTGCCCGATAACAGCTCTTGGCATTATCTGGTCTATCTGGAAACCTGCGGGTTCTGTGGAGAAGGTGAAGCGGACAAGATGCTGCGCGACGGTCTGACGAAGATCGGCGGAAAACTGCCGGTTAATCCGAGTGGTGGTTTTTCTTCCCATGGTGAGGCTCTTTCCGCCCAGGCACTCTGGCAGGTTATCGAATGCAGCAATCAGTTGCGCGGCCGATGTGGTGAACGTCAGGTTGAGGGGGCCAAAGTGGCCATGGCCCAGACTTATGGCCTGATGGGGAACAGCGGAACAACCATCCTTTCAGTTTGATTTTATCGGCTTGAAAAGTATCAGCAGGCCCACTCCCCTGTAAGGGGGTTGGGCCTGTTGCTTTTTGCAGGATTCAGGTTACCCCGCATTTCTCATCAGTTCAGGCGGCGTCAGCTTCAAAGTTCTCGACAATAAATTATAGTTACCTATATTTATTGTCGATATACAAGGCGTGGCGGTGTCGTGTAAGCGCAGGCGTACATAGAGTACGTCGAGCATTACACGATCACCCCACAACGCAGTAGATCGGAGTTTTTACGAGTCCATCAAGATTGGACTGAAAGTTATCCACACCTGTGGGAGAAAAAATGAGTGAGAAGTGGGAAAAATTAAATCAGAATGTGATTTCCGCCATTCAAAGAGGGGACTATGAGGTGGCTCTTGCCGATGCACAGGCCGCTTTTGAAGTGGCTGAAAAAGAAAAGGGTGATGGCAGGAACATGGCCGTGTCTCTCAATAATCTGGGTGAATTATATCATCTCCTGGGCAGGTTTGATGAGGCCGAAAAGGTTTTGTTGCAATCTCTGGAATTGTTTGAAAGGCAGAATGGAGAACAGTCAGTCGAAGTGGCTGATGCCCTTGCCAACCTTGCCGAATTGTACCTGCGAATGGAGCAGTTTGTAGAGGCGGAAGAGATACTCCTCCGGATTCTTGCTATCTGTGAAAAGGAAAACCTTGACCCGTTGTTTCCTCTGGAATCTCTGGCAACTGCCCTGCTCGGCCAGGGAAAGATGAGCGAAGCACGTTCCCGCCTTGAGCAGGCATTGGAGGTAGGAGAAAATAGTTTTGGCAAAGATCATCCTGATCTTGGAGAAATCCTCAAGCGATTGGGCACTGTTGAGCAGCAGTCTGGAAATCTGGATGGTGCCGAAAAATACTTCAGACGGGTTCTGGTCCTTTATGAAAACAGTATTGGTGTGGATCATCCATTCTTTGCTTCAATTCTCAGTCACCTTGCCGGAATATACCTGGCCAGAGGTCATTTTCAGGCTGCTGAACCACTCCTGAACCAGGCGGTGGGGATTTACAGGCAGGATTCACCTGACGGCCATCCTGAACTGGCTGAAACCCTAGAAAAACTCGCTGGTATGTATGGCGGACTGGGAAAAAGAGAAAAAGCGGAAGATTATCAGAAACAGGCGGTGGAAATGTATGTGGCCGTTCTTGGTAAAGATCATCCCGCTGTGGCCCAGGCCTGGAACAGTCTTGGGGAGCTCTACCTTCAGGATAAAAAAGTTGTTCAGGCCCGGAAACTGTTCAATGATTCTCTGGCTGTTCGGGAAAAAATTTTCGGAGAGAATCATCCTGCTGTAGCCCAGTCATATAACAATCTTGGTATACTCCACAGTATGTGTGGGGAACGTAGTCTTGCCGTGAAACAGCACCAGAGAGCATTAAAAATCAGAAAAGCCGCCTTTGGTGAACAACATCCAGCCATTACCCAGTCTCTTGAAAATCTTGCAGGGTTGGCCAGGGAATCTGGAAAACTCCAGGAGGCAAAAAAATATCTGCTCCAGTCTCTTTCAATCTGGAAATCAGCCATGGGCCAGGAACATCCTGCTGTGGCTCAGAGTCTGCATAATCTTGCCACTCTGGAGATGATGGCCGGAAATAACGGGGATGCTGAACATATGCTCCTTGAAGCACGAAAAATCCTTGAGAAGGATCGGGTTGCCAATGAAATGCATCTTCTTATTGTGTATGAGACATTGGCGGCGCTCTACAAGACTATGGGCAGGAATATGGAGGCCGGTGAGTTTGCCGCCCGTATTCACAAGATCAAGAAACCTGAACATATGCGGAAAAGAGGTTAACAGATATGATACTTATGGGGATCAGTGGCAGTATCAGGGAAAAATCTTATAATACCGGATTGTTGCAGAGTGTGGTGCGCTGCCTGCCTGAGGGTGTGTCCCTTACTCTTTTTGATTGTGCCGGGTTACCCCTGTACAATGGTGATGTTGATGCAGACAAGGAAAACAAGCCTGGTGAAGTTCAGCGCTTACTCGATGAACTTGCACTCTGCGATGGTGTCATTTTTGCGACTCCTGAATATAACTACAGTATTTCCGGTGTGTTGAAGAATGCAATCGACTGGGCTTCCCGACCAGCCTACAAATCGGTTCTTGCCGGAAAACCGGTGGCGATTCTGAGTGGGGCCAAAGGTGTGGTTGGAGGAGCCAGGGCCCAGAATCATCTGCGGGATATTTTTTCCAGCACCCTTTCTCCTGTTGTTCCCTCACCTCCATTTCTGGTTCCTGAGGTTCAGAAGAAGTTTGATGACAGGGGAGTGCTCACGGATGAAGGGACAAAAATCCGTTTGCAGCGATATATTGAAGATTTTGTAGCGTGGGTTAATCTTCTCGATAAACGGTGAGGATTTCATTTACTGAACCGTTTAACTTTGCGACCAAACTTAATACCCAGTTTTTTCATTTTGTTGCGGAGAGTATTCGGGTGGATGGCCAGCATGGCTGCAGCTCCGTCACTGCCGTTGATCTTTCCCTTTGCGGCTTGGAGTGCCTCGATAATATGTGTCCGGATAACTTCATCAAGGGGCACAGGAACAGGTGTTACCTGGAGGGAAAAATCATTCTCCATTACCGGGGAAAGTTTTTGCGGATGATGAAAATAGAGGGGGCCGTGGCGATGCTGAATGAGAGCACGTTCCACAACATTTTCAAGTTCCCGCACATTGCCGGGCCAGGATTGTTTGGTGAGGTTCGACAGGGCTTCAGGCGCTATGCCGGGCACGGGAGTGATGCCGAGTTCTTTTGATTTTTTCTTGATAAACCATGAGGCCAGAAGAGGTATGTCCCCAGGGCGGGCACGAAGGGGAGGGATGAAAATTGGAAACATATTGATGCGAAACCACAGGTCTTCCCTGAAACTTCCCTCTTCAACCATCTTTTCCAGGTTCCGGTGGGTGGCGGCAATCACCCTGATATCCAGCCTGATCGGTGGAGAACCACCGACCCTCTCAATCTCCTGGGTCTGCAGGACCCGTAATAACCTGACCTGAGCCCATGGAGGGAGTTCTCCTATCTCGTCAAGAAAGATTGTACCCTTGTTGGCCCGTTCAAAGCGGCCCCGTTTCTGGCTGTCTGCCCCGGTGAAAGCGCCTTTCTCATGACCGAACAGTTCACTGTCGATCAGGTTTTCCGGGATGGCGCCACAGTTGACCTTGATGAACGGCTCATCCCGTCGTGGTGATTGGCGATGAATGGCATTGGCTATGACCTCTTTTCCTGTTCCGGTTTCGCCAAACAGCAGCACAGTGGTTTTGAGATGGGCGATTTGAATCACCTTGTCCATGACGTCTTTCAGCCCTGTTTCGGCACCGATGACCTCGTCTCCTGCCCGGGAAATAAGTTCACTGTTGAGATAGCGGTTATCCGAGACCAGGCTTTCCTTCAAATCCAGCAGTTCCTGATGTTTCAGGGCATTGGCCATGGCAATGGCAAAGGGTTCGCGCAGCTGGGCGAGCAGGCGTGCGTGGTCTTCGGAAAAACGATTGTGTCCTTTGGCAAACAGGTCTATTACTCCCAGGCGATGACCTTCGATAAAGAGGCGCAGGGCGATAAAGGAATACTCTTTTAATTGCAGTTCGGTGGTGATGATTCTTCCAAGGGGGTCGTCATCGGGTCTGTTGATGATGAGATAATCCTTGAGACGCCTGCCGCTCTCGATTGCCTGGATCAGGCCGACCGGTAGCTTGATCGACTGGCCGATTTTCTTTCCGCCCCGGTCATCGGCCATGGCTACGTAACGGATACCGCTGATGCTCGGTTCATAAATGTTGAGATACATGGCGTCTGCCGGCAGGTAAGTGCGGATAAACTCAAAACACCGCCACAGGGCGACTTCCACATCAAGGCTACTGCAGATCAATAAAGTGGCTTTTTTGAAAAACAGGTTTTCATCCATCTGGTTACCTTTCCAACCAAGGGTTTTATTTACCGTATTTGGGAGAACAATTTTTATTTACCATATAAGGTAAATAAAATCACCATATAAGATATTTGGTTATGTGGTACCCGCCTAATTGATTGGTAATATATGAAATAAAATCCGCTGTATCTGGTGTCAATATTGCATGTTATCTCCATGAACACGGTTTATGGGAGGAAGGTATGGTCACATTTATGGTTGAAACATTTTTGACACGGTCGGAGGCGGTTGCAAACCTGGTGTTTCGGGTCCTTCTGTATCTTGCCTACCGTATGATGGTAGTAAAAAGTGGCTTGTCTGACGGCCTTAAAAAGCGGTTGGGGGAAAAGGACTATGTCGCTGAAATTAAAATCCGTGGAGGATATGGCCGGATTTTCATTCTGAAAAACGGGGAAGTTTTTTCAAAAAAGAATTTTACCGGCAAGGTGGATGTCAGCATGGTTTTCACCGACAGTGTCACTGCCGTAAAACTCATGACTTCTCCCAGAAACTCCCTGGCCCAGATCAATGCCATGAAGAATTTCCGGGTCGATGTTCAGGGGGATGAACAGAACACCATCCATTTCATGCAGACCCTGAACATGATGAGCGGTCAATCTTCACCACCGCCGTATGGGATTGATATGGGAGACGGGCTTATCCGCTATGTCAGCAATACCAACGGCGGACCAGTCTTTGTCTACGTAAGAGAGGGGAAGATCATCAGGATTACGCCAATAGAATTTGAGGATGGTGACGGGGCTTCCTGGACGATACATGCGCGGGGAAAATCGTTCACTCCTCCAAGAAAAGGAACAGTAAACCCTTATGTCTTCGGTTTGAAATCCCTTGTTTATTCAGAAGATCGTCTGCTGTATCCCATGAAACGGGTTGATTTCGATCCGAATGGAGAGCGTAATTGTGCCAATCGGGGAATCTCCGGATATGAGCGGATAAGCTGGGATGAAGCTCTTGATATTGTGGCTTCAGAGATTAAAAGGGTTAAAAGGGAACATGGTCCCGGTGCCATCATGAACGGTTCCGGCTCTCATCATACGTGGGGAAATATCGGTTACTGGCTCAGTGCAAAAACACGTTTTATGAATTCCATCGGCTCCAGTCACGTGGTTCATAATCCTGACAGCTGGGAAGGATGGTACTGGGGCGCCATGCACCATTGGGGCAACAGCATTCGCAATGGTGCCACTGATACTTACGGCACGGTGGAAGATTGCCTGAAGGAAGCGGAGATGATCGTTTTCTGGTCCAGTGACCCGGAATCGACAAGTGGAGTCTACGGGGCCTTTGAGGGTACGGTTCGCAGGCAGTGGGCCCAGTCGCTTGGCATCAAGATGGTGCACATTGATCCCTACTATAACCATACTGCGGCCCTGCTTGGAGGCAAATGGATTGCTCCGCGTCCGGATACCGGTAACGCCATGGCTCTGGCCATTGCCTATGTCTGGATCACGGAAGATCTCTACGATAAGGATTATGTTGCAGAGAGGACGGTCGGTTTTGAGAAGTGGCGGGATTATATCCTCGGTAAAGAGGACGGAATTAAAAAAACTCCGGAATGGCAGGAGAAGGAAACAGAGGTTCCGGGCCGGGTTGTCCGGGCCCTTGCCAGACAGTGGGGAACGAAAAAAACCTATCTCTCGCCGGGGGGTTGGCAGGATTTGGCGGCGCATGCCGCTGTGCCACCGGTATAGAATGGGCGCGTTCCATGGTATGTCTCATGGCTATGCAGGGCCTCGGAAAACCAGGAATCAATATGGGCTGCCTGCAGCAGGGGGCGCCGGTTGACACCAATTTTTATTTTCCGGGCTATGCCGAGGGTGGACTTTCCGGAGATCTGGATTATACAGGCCTTCGTATTTCCATGTACCAGCGGATGCCCCAGCTTCCTTCCATGAATTCCGTCTCCCAGATGATTCCCCGGTTGCGGATTCCTGAGGCGATTCTCAACCTTTCCTGTGAAGGATATCCCACTGATCCCAAGAGTATAGAAGGTCAGTTTAAAAAGATCACTTACCCTGCTCCCGGCCATTCTCCGTCAAGAATGTACTATAAGTATGGTGGTTCTCATTTCGGTACCATGGCGGATTCTAATCGTTTTGCCAGGGCCTATCGCAGTGAAAACCTGGAATTTGTGGTCAATCAGTCCATCTGGTTTGAGGGAGAGGCAAAATTTGCGGATATTATCCTGCCCGCCTGCACGAACTTTGAGCGATGGGATATCGGTGAGACGGCCAACTCCGGTGGATACAGTCATCAGCAGTTTATCCAGTGGAACCATCGGGTCATCACCATGCAGCATAAATGTATTGAACCCCTGGGGGAAAGCCGCTCAGATTACCAGATCTTTCTCGATCTGGCCAAACGGCTGGGATTGGGGACTCTTTTTTCAGAAGGGATTACTGAGATTGAATGGTGTCGCCGGCTCTTTGATGCCAGTGATTTGCCCACAGTGATTTCCTGGCGGGATTTCATGAAAAAGGGCTATTATGTTGTTCCGGCTCCCAAGGAAGAAAACCGTGCCCCGGTTTCCTATCGATGGTTTGCGGAAGGAACTAAGAAAAATGTGCCTGAACTTTCCCCTCTGCCCTCGGATTACACGGAAGAGTGGCGAAAGGGACTGCAGACTCAATCAGGGAAGCTGGAGTTTGAATCATCGAGCCTCAAGCGATTTGCACCGGATGACCCGGAGCGGCCGCCAATTTCAAAATTCAGGCCATCCTGGGAAGGACACCATAATAAAGAACTGTATGAAAAATATCCCCTCAATCTTATCTCTCCCCATCCGCGTTACAGTTTTCACACCATGTTTGACGGCAAGAATTCCATCATCAATGATGTCAAGGACCATCGAGTTCTGGTAGATGGTTATTATTACTGGATAGTGCGAATCAACCGTGGGGATGCCCACAGAAGAAATATTGGCCATAACAGTCTTGTCCGTGTATTTAATGACCGGGGTGAAGTGATCTGTGCTGCCCATGTGACGGACAGATTACCACCGGGTACGGTCCAGTCCCCTGAAGGATCCGCTGTGTATGATCCTCTTGGAGAACCGGGAAACTCACCAGACAGGGGCGGTTGTATCAATCTGCTCACTCCAAGCAGGAATATAATCAAAAGATCGCACTCAACTGCTTCCAATTCATGCCTGGTTCAGGTTGAACCCTGGAAGGAAGGGGGTGAATAATGAAAAAATACGCTTTTATCATCGATATCGCCAAATGTGAAAACTGCAATAACTGTTTTCTTTCCTGTAAAGATGAGCACTGTGGCAACAACTGGCCCGGAATCAGTCTGTCCCAACCCCTTCATGGTCAGCGCTGGATAAATATCAGGAGAAGGGAAAGGGGGGAATTCCCCTTTATTGATGTTGCCTACCTGCCGCAACCCTGTTTTCATTGTGACAATGCCCCCTGTGTGCGGGCAGCGGGAAACGGGGCCGTGTACAGGAGGGAGGACGGGATAGTGATTATTGATCCGGAGAAGGCAAAGGGGAGAGAGGAAATAGTCTCGTCCTGTCCCTTTGGCGCCATCTGGTGGAATGAGGAAGCGCAGATTCCCCAGAAATGCACTTTCTGTGCCCATCTTCTAGATCAGGGATGGAAAAAAACACGGTGTGTACAGGCCTGTCCCACCAGTGCTCTCTCCTCTGTTTTTCTGGAGGATAAAGAACTTGAACGGTTGATCAGGGAAGAGGGACTGGAGAGATATGGCGGAGAACGGCAGGATGCGAAACCCCGTTGTTTTTACAAAAATCTCCACAGGTATACTCGAGCCTTTATCGCGGGAACCGTTGCAACGGGAGATAAGCTGAGATCGGATTGTGTTGAAGGGGCAACTGTAAGACTGCTCAAAGATGGTAATCCTGTAGCTGAACAGAAAAGTGATGCTTTCGGGGATTTTAAATTTGATGGACTGGAAGCTGATGGATCTGTTTACATTGTTGAGGTGTTATCTTCTGCAGGAGAAAGACACACAGTAGAAATTGAATTGAAAAAGAGTTGTTTTACCGGTACGGTCAGGGTCTAGAAATCTGGCGGGAAAGGGCGTAAAATCAACAAAAGTGATTGACAAAAACGTGGTTACATGTAATTTTACATAGCACAAAATGTGTGGTGAAATATGGATGCGATCATATGAAGATGAGGGGATACGCAATTATCATTGCGGCATTTTTTACGGTGTCCATTGCTTACGGTATTCGGTATGGATACGGGATGCTGCTCCCCGGAATGATCAAGTCCCTTGAAATCGGCAAGACGGAGGCCGGAATCATATATGCGTCATATTTTGTCGCTTATACACTTTTTTCACCCTTACTCGGATTACTCTCCGACAGGTATGATTCCCGCCTGATTTTAACTGTTTTTCCCGCGCTGATGGCGACTGGTGCCCTGTTGATGTCATATGCCGTCACACTGGGACAGGCGGCTGTTTTTTTCTCCCTGGCAGGAATAGGCCATGCGGCCTGTTGGGCTCCGGTAGTCTCCCTGGTGCAACTGTGGGTAAAGGATGGTCACCGGGGCACGGCGCTTGCCTTTGCCACCATGGGGAGTGGAGTAGGTATCGCCTCCTGGGGAATGATTCTGCCGGTTGTTGTTGAGCGCTCATCCTGGCAGGCAGGCTGGTATGCCATGGGTATTTTTGGTCTTTTCGTGGCGGTGCTGAATTTTATTCTTGTAAGAAACCCTCCAGGGGAGGATGATTCTCAACAGTGCTGTGAAAAGAGCAGGAAGAATTGGAAAAACAAACCGTCATACATGCAGATTTTGAAAAAAAAACAGCTGTGGCTTATCGGTTTTTCATATCTGCTTATCGGTTTTATCGTTCTTATACCTTTTACTTTTCTCGGTGTTTATGGAGTCGAGGAACTGCATCTGCCATACAGGGATGCAACACGGCTTTTTTCGCTGCTTGCCGTGTCGGGAATGGCCGGAAAAATTATTCTGGGAATTTTGTCTGATAAATGGGGCAGGGTTCAGGTGATGATGCTCTGTGGAGCCCTGCTTGGCACGGGATGTCTGGGTATTGTTAACTTGAGTGCTTTTCAGTTGAAAATTTGTTCTGTTGCAATGGTTGGATTGGGATTTGGAGCTGTATGGCCCGTCTATGCCGCAGCGGCAATGGATTTCTTTCCCAGGGCTGTGGCGGGTACTGTCATCGGTTTATGGACTGTTTTTCTTGGAATTGGTTCCATATTGTCACCGGTGATCTGCGGCTGGACAATTGATCGATCCGGTTCCTATTTCGGGCCATTTATGATAGGATTTATTGCGTCGGTTTTTTCAGTACTTCTGCTGATTCCAGGGCTTAAACAATCGGGTGTTACAGCCTGGAAAGCAGAAGAATACTAAAGGAAGATCAAATACTTATAATCCCTGTGGCATAAAGGAGGATGTCTGTAAGGGGCAATTCGAAACGGGAAGTTTCATCGCAAACAACATTTAGGGAGACAGCAACATGAAAAAAATCGTTTTTACCTGTACGTTGGTCCTGGCTTTTTTCACATTTTTACTTGTAACTCCGTCCAATTCCACTGCAAAAACTGTAACACTGAAATATGCAAATTTCTTCCCTCCGACTCATATTCAGAGCAAACTGGCTGAGTCCTGGTGCAGGGAAGTAGAAAAGCGCACTGATGGCAGAGTAAAAATAGAATATTACCCCGGCGGCAGTCTTTTGAAGGGAAAACAGATTTATGATGGTGTTGCTGATGGTATCGCGGATATCGGTTTTTCTGTTCTGGCGTATACCCGTGGACGTTTTCCTGTAATTTCCGCTCTGGATCTACCTTTCGGATATACTTCCGGCATCACGGCCACCGCTGTGGCCAATGAATTGTATAATAAATTGAAGCCAAAAGAATTCAACGATACGAAGCTGATGTATCTCCATGCCCATGGACCCGGCTTTATTCATACCAGAAATAAGCAGATCACCAAACTTGAAGATTTAAAAGGACTGCGGATCAGGTCCACAGGTATGAGTGCGGAAGCGGTAAAAGCTCTTGGTGCAACTCCGGTTGCAATGGGCATGGCAGATTCCTATCAGAGTCTGCAGAAAGGTGTTGTAGACGGTAGTGCTTATCCCCTGGAAGCAAACAGAGGCTGGAAGCTCGGTGAAGTGACCAAATATGCTGTCTGTGTTTATCCTGTTGCCTATACGACGACATTTTTTGTTACCATGAATAAGGATAAATGGAGTGCCATCGATAAAAAAGATCAGGACGCGATTGAGGCCATAAATGCGGAATGGTCCATCAAGCACGGTGAGGCCTGGGATTCAAGTGATCTGGCAGGACTCCGCTTTTTTATGGAACAGGGAAATACTGCAGCCGGCCTGGACCAGAAAGAGGTTGAGCGCTGGAAGAAAGCTGTGGCACCGGTCATCGATAAGTATGCAGCCGGACTCGATAAAAAAGGTATAGACGGGGCTGCTGTAATAAAAACTATTCGTGATGGTCTTAAAGCCAGAATGTAAGAATTACATATTGTAATGATACTGGGGGCCGATTTTGTTTTGAGTGAGGCCCCCTTTTTTTTGCAGGCTGTTGAAATCCAGAGGCAAGATCTGAACAATCCGAATTTTTATGAAAATGACTGTGTAACTCCTGAATAAAAAGCGGCAAACCATTCTTCGGACTTCGTTGTGAAAGCATTTTCATGAATGTTAAAAGAGAACCTTCAATGGAATCAATTGATAAAATACTGCAGTTTATTGCAGAGAAATTAAAAGTTGTCGGGGCATTCTTCCTGTTTGGAATGGCCATTCTGACCTGTGTGGATGTGGTGGGTAGACTGTTCAAACATCCCATATTCGGTTCGGTGGAACTGGTCAGTTTCATGGGGGTGATCGCTATCGCCACTTCGCTGCCCTTTACTCATGCGGAGGAAGGACATATCGGAGTTGAGCTGTTTATCCGTAAATTCCCGAAAAAAGTACGGGATATCGTTAAACTGTTTACGGAAACAATCTGCCTGATTCTCTTTATCCTGGTGACCTGGAGGATGTTTATCTACAGCTATAAAGTCAGGGAATCAGGTGAGCTGTCCATGAACCTGCAGCTACCTGAATACTGGATTATTTTTCTGCTGGCGGCTTGCTTTGTCATCCTCACCATGACAATTTTTGTAAGTATTCTAAAAACCATTTCAAATTTGAGAAAAAGATGAATTCCACACTAATCGGCGTCACCGGAATAGTATTGATGATCGTGGTATTTATGACCCGAATGCCGGTTGCGTATGTTATGGCAACGGTAGGTTTTCTGGGTTTTAGTATTATGGCTTCGCTGAAAGGTGGCTTGAATCTGCTGGCAAAAGATTTTTACGAGGTTTTTTCTTCCTATGGTCTGACGACTATTCCCCTTTTTATCCTGATGGGCCAGCTTGCCTTTAATTCGGGATAAGCAGTAAACTCTATGAGGCTGCTTATAAATTTCTCGGTCATAAAAGAGGAGGGCTTGCCATAGCAACCGTTACCGCGTGCACAGCTTTTGGGGCTGTCTGTGGGTCAAGCGCGGCAACAGCTGCAACCATGGCAACTGTCGGGCTTCCTGAAATGAAAAAATTTAATTACTGCGATGAGCTGGCCGCGGGGTCTGTGGCTTCCGGTGGCGGCCTGGGTATGATCATGCCTCCCAGTGTTGTTCTTATCGTATATGGTATTTTGACGGAGCAGTCGATTGGAAAACTCTTTATGGCTGGTATTCTCCCGGCTCTTCTGGTGACCATACTGTTCATTATTGCCATTACTATCTGGTGTTTTTTCATGCCGGAGCAGGGACCCAGGGGAGAAAAATTCTCCTGGAGAGAGAGGTTGAAGTCCTTGAGCGGTATGGGGGAAACGCTGACAGTTTTTGCCCTGGTCATGGGTGGCTTGTTCTTTGGCCTTTTTACACCAACGGAGGCAGCAGCAGTTGGAGTAATGGGCGTACTGGCGGTCTCCATGCTGCGCAGACAGATCAGCTGGGAGCGGTTTGTTGATGCTCTGTATGAGACTCTTAAAACTTCCTGCATGGTCATGATGCTGGTGGCTGGCGCCACGGTATTTGGAAAATTCCTGGCTGTCACAAGGATACCCTATGATATTGCCTCGTGGATAGGAGGGTTTGATCTGCCGCCTCTGGCGATTCTCAGTATGGTGGTCATGGTCTATTTTATCGGTGGCTGTTTCATGGATTCCCTGGCCCTGGTAATGCTGACAGTACCGATTTTCTTTCCCCTTATTCTTGGCCTTGGTTATGACCCGATCTGGTTTGGTATCATCATTGTCATGGTAACGGAGATGGGAGTTATTACGCCACCTGTGGGAATCAATGTTTATGTGGTTTACGGTGTGGCAAGAAGTCTTCCCGGTGGAGGAATGGCCCTGGAATCAATCTTCCGTGGTATTGCACCCTTTATGATCGCTGTCCTGCTGGGGACCATTATTCTTGCCATTTTCCCTCAGATTATCCTGGTCTTGCCCAATATGATGTACTGACGGCTAAAATGGATATTTCCTGATTAGTCGTTTATCTGGTTGCCTGTGCAGCCAGACATGATGAATGAAAAAGCCGCGAAAACTATTTTGGGTCGCGGCTTTTTTTTTTCATCAGGAAAACCAGGTTGGGAATTTACCGGAATCAATGATGTTTCCGATTTTATTTCCGGTAGGTTGTTGAAAACACAATTAATAAATTTGTAACCCTGTGGGGCGTCCGCAGATAATACACTCGAACTTATTGATAGAGTTCTATATAATCAAAGTGCTCAAAAAGAGCAGGCTGCATCAGACGAACGCTTATGGATTCAGGATTTAATCAGTTGGATCTTCAAGTAAATGTCTGATCATTTTCTGTAACTCCTGAAGTTGGTATGGTTTCTTTAGAAAACCTGCCAGGCCTTTTCCAACGAATTTCTGTGAGACGTCTTGTTCATTGTAGCCACTGCAGATGATAACTTTCACTTTTGGGTCGATTTTTCTCAATTCGCGGAAAGCTTCTTCTCCGTCCATATGGGGCATGGTTAAATCCATCAATACAAAACTGATTTTCCTGTGATGTTGTCTGAAAACAGTCAATGCCTCTTTGCCATCATGGGCGGTGAGAATTTCAAAACCAAAGTCACGAAGCATGGCCTTTCCTATGTCGCGTACTATTTCTTCATCATCAACTAAGAGAACCATTCCACTGGCACTCAGGGACTGATATCGGGAGTAATCGCAGGTTTTACAGGTACAAGAGTGCTGGAAGGCAGCAGTACCTTGAATGTACTGCCCTTGTCGACTTCCGAGTATATCTTAATAGCTCCTCCATGGCCACGGACAATGCCGAGGACTGCTGCCATGCCGAGTCCTCGCCCGGTAAATTTTGTACTGAAAAAGGGTTCAAAGATCCGCAGCATCGTTTCCTGTGTCATTCCACAGCCTGTGTCAGCCACCTCGAAAAATACATAACGACCTGGAGACAGATCCGCTTCAAGCTGGACGTTCTGCAAATAGGAACGGTCACATTCCATGACCCCGGTTGAAATGGCAATTACACCATTTTCATCACCAATGGCATCAGAACCATTGATGACAAGGTTCATGACGATCTGGCGCAGTTGTGTGGCGTCGGCTTCAACGCTGGGAAGATCACGAGCAAGATCGTACCGGAGTATTGCCTTTTTACTGACAGAAACCGAGAGAATATGCATCATTTCACTGATTATGCCTGAAATATCCAATGGTTCTATGACAAATTTACCCTTGCCGGAATAGGCCAGCATCTGGTTTGCAAGATCGGCAGCCCGGCCCGCTGCCATGTTAATCTGGCGAAGATTCTCCAAAGCCGGTGATTCCGTAGAAAGACGCTGCTGTGCGAGTTCACAGTGGCCAATTACAGCTGTCAGAATATTATTGAAATCATGGGCTATGCCCCCTGCAAGGACCCCGAGACTCTCAAGTTTCTGAACCTGAAGCATTTGCTTTTCAAAGGCTTTCTTTTTTTCCATGGCGTGGATCTGTTCTGTAATATCACGGGTCACTGACAGAATACAGGGGGTGTCATCAATTTCAATGACCCTGGCAGACATCAATCCAATGACAATATGTCCGTCCTTATGTTTAAATTCGGCCTTCAGATCCGTAACTTCACCATGAGCAGTTATATCAGCAATCAATTTTTTCCGATCTTCACTATTACGCCAGATATCAAGATCACCAGGGGTTGTTCTATGACCTACGGCTTCTTCAGATGTCCAGCCCAATGTTTCGGTAAATCCCTATTGACTTCGAGGTACAGACCGTCCTCCAGCCGACTGAGAACAATGACATCAGGACTGAGTCGAAAAACGCGGGAGAACTTTTCCTCGGAAACGCGTAAGGCTTTATCCGCCTCTTTTCTCTCCGAGATATCACGGAAAAAACTGTGATATGTACCGTCAGGCATCATTCTGCTGTTCATTTCGACAGAGACCATGGAGCCATCCCTGCGGGTGAGCAATCGCTCTGTTATAACAGTTTTTCCCTGTCTGAGCCGGTCATATCTCAAGGGTGCTCGCCGGCGCTCTTCCTGGGAAAATAATTGTGACATATTCATGGACAGTAATTCCGGGTTTGAATAACCGGTTAAGGTGGAGGCTCTCTGGTTGGCGTAAATAATGTTGCCCCCTGGATCCCCGCAGAAAATGGCATCTACACCGTATTCAATCAGATTTTGAAAAAGATCTGTTTTCTTTTTCAATTCCTGAAGGGATTCTTTGAGATGCTGATTTTTCAGCTCCAGCGCATGAATCTGTCGGGCAAATGTTTTAAGTAAGTTTTTACTCTCGACCATGGAGAAGTTCCTTTTTCAGTCAACTATTCAGTGAAACCACGATTCTGTACATGGCAGGGGGAGCCTTCGGTTATGACCGGCAGGTTTTCTCCGGTAATCAATGCTTTTCAAAAGACACATCTGCTGGGATACACGAATCACATATAAGAAGAACTGGTTCGTGTCACGGAAGCAACAATTATTTTTTTATCCCTTCGAGCTATCCTGCATTCCTTGTCAGTTCAGGCAGTGTCTGCTCCAGGATTTCCGGAGTCTGTAATCACCTTGCAGTAACCTGCAATACCATGTATTTGCAGCTTAACATACTGTAAAAATACCTCATCCTGGACTGAGCTTCGGGGAACTTTATGTCAATTTTACAACAGTTTCTGCCTTGCTGACTTTTTGAATGCATAAAATCACATCAAAATTAACACAATGTTTATGAGAAATGCGGTCTATGCACTTCCGGCAATGGTGTATGGCAGGGAGGTTGAATGGAACACTCTGATTGTGCAGAAAACTCAGTTTGGCAGATGGGGTGTATGGTCAAATAAACTGAGTTGTATGGGGACTGAAAAGAAGTGAAGCCACAAATGAAAGGTGTCAGTTACGGCTTCGCTTTCCTGGTAGAAAATAATAGTGACCAGTATTTACAGTCAAAATAGTGTAGAAGATAGCGTCGCCTGGACTGATCCTGGGTGAACATTGTGTCAATTTTGCTTAAGCATTGATAGTTGGTGCCTGTCCATAAATGGACTTTTTTCCCAATTCCTGTGTCGCTATGAAAAATAAAAATGCTCACATATGCCTAATATGCTGAGCTTTTTATTTTTCTATGCTCCTCGGAGTCTGCGCTCACCTGAACTCGAACAAAAAATCTCATTTCTGGACAGACACTGGTTGGCTCATTGTTTGTATTCTGCAGTTATTCTCAAAATTGATACAATGTTCATGAGAAATGCGGGCTATCCTTTTTCAAACCGGAAAGTCTGATCCGGATCGATTACGGCCAGAACACGGATGGCACAACCTTCACCTCCCTGCCAGCGCCAGGGAAAGGCCATAAAAGTACAGCGCTTGCCGGTTACTTTGTTCAGATCGCCACCCACGTTTTCAATACCGGGAATGCTTCCCTTGACCATCAGGGTTTTATGTCCTGCTTCCCAGTCGGGAAAATCTTCCTTGGGATCACGGCCGAAATATTCCTTATACTCTTCAATGAGGTGTGGATGGGTTGGGCCAAGACCGTGATCCACAAGTTTTGTGGCCATGGGATGGTCATTTGCCTGCACATCGTATCCGACCATTTTCACTTTTTTGTCCACAAGCCACTGGGCACCATCCCTGTAAATTCCAGGGGAATAGGCATAGTATTCATCGGTATCAGCCATCTTGGTGTGCATTCCCGTGTTGATCATGACAATGTCACCTTCACGGATTTTCGGGCGGGCATTTTCCAGGTCTTCGGCGGTAATGACTTCCCATTTTTTCTTGGGAATTGAAACGGCGACACCGGTTCCAAAGAATCGCCAGAGGGGATAGCCCATGAGGCAGGGAGTGTTTTCAGTAACATGCAGGGGAGCATCCATATGAGTACCCCTGTGCATGATACCTTCAAATTCTGTCATATAAACGCCGTCTTTGGCATGGAATTTTTTCACATGGACATTGATACCGGGAGTGGATGGCCATTCCGGCATATGATGTCCCCACGGCTGACTCAGATTGTATATCTGTAAACTCATTATTTTCTCCTCCTGACTATTCTGATTTTCCGGGTTCAATCCTGCAGTTGCCGGTGGGGTCGGTGATGGCGACGAATCGAACCTGGCATGCATCACCGTGTTTCCAGTTCCAGGGCGCGGCGTAAAGGGTGGCCCGTTTGCCCACCATGGTTTTAACATCGCCACCCACCTGTTCAATAGTGGGAATACCTGCGGCCAGGATAGTCTTGTGGGCAATATTCCATTCAGGATGTTCTTTCTTTGGATCAAGCCCGGTTTCATCCTCGTATTTCGCAGTGAGCCGGTTCATCAGCGGCCCACCGCGATGCGGGCCGAGGGAAGTCGCCAGGGGGTGGTCTATCTGGGGTGTATCCATGGCCACCAGCTTGCAACCTTTATCAACAAGCCATTGGGCGCCTTCTTTGGAAAGTCCCGGAGATTCCCCGAAATATTCCAGGCTGTCGGAGTATTTTTCATGCCAGCCTGTAACGATGACAACAAAATCATTTTCCTGGATTACCGGAGTTGCCTTTTCCAGGTCTGCGGCTGTGACCAGTTCCCATCTTTTTTTGGGGATATCGAGAATAACGCCGTTTCCAAAAAAGTGTTCCAGGGGAATATCCGCTGCCCCGGCACCTTTCTGAATGAGATGCAGGGGGCTGTTCATGTGGGTTCCGGAATGCATGATCATTTTCAGCCGTTGGGCCATAACACCATGCTGAGCATGTTTGACCGAACGGTACATGATGACATCGGGAATACCTGGCATGGAAGGCGCGTTATGCCCCCACAGGTGACTGAGTTCGACCATTTGTAACCCACTGTAAGGGTCTGTTGTAACTGCTGTCATAATTTTCCTCTCCAAGATGCAGTATCAGGGGGTAACCTGAGTACTTATCCTTTGTTATCCCGTTTGCCGGGGTGAAAATGGTATCAAGGTAGTTTGTAAAGTTATCCAACCGAGGATAATTGTATGTAATCGTGATCGGTTCTCAGGCCGACCAGAACAGAAATCTGTCGGAAGATGTCAATTTGTAAAAAAAAGGTGTGTACTGGCATTCCGCCAGGGTTTGCCGATTATTATTGCCGGAACTGTATGAATGAGTGGCAGATAATACACTGTTTTAGTGCCTTACTCCTGAATTTCTGTCATAAAAAATAAGAAATCAGGGAAGGTGTTTTGAAATTAAATAGTTAGATTTATTTCCAAGGCACTTGTATCCCCTTGTGGGGTGTTAGCCCCCATTTCTCAGAGACAGTTCCGTATGTTGGAATTGACAAACTTCTATATGAAACTAATATTACACCCGCAATGGTTGAAGTCAAGGATAAATTGTATGTAATAATTTATGTTTTGTATTGTTGTTTTTGTGCTAATGACGTAATGTTAGCAGGGTTGATTTCCGACCGGGGAACAGCTGATAATATGATGTGCAGAGGGTTTTGAAACAGGAGAAAGTCAGGACGTTTTATGGATGAAACAGGATTATATGATTGTCCGATGCCCGAGACCTTCAGGGACAAAGCGGGCATGCTTGTATTTCTCGCCTGGCTTTTTTATCTTGGTTTTGTTGCCAGAATGCTGTTTGCACCGCTCATGCCAGAAATTGAGGCGGAACTGGGAATCAGTCACAGTGATGCGGGGATGCTGTTTCTTATGATGTCTTCGGGATATCTGCTTGCACCCCTCTGTTCAGGTTTCATTTCCTCGAGAATTGAACATCTCGGCACCCTGAAATTGTCGGCGTGGCTCACGGGTCTGGCTTTGCTCCCTTTCAGTTTTATAACTACCCGTGAAGGCATTGGATTGCTGTTGATGATTGTGGGATTTGCGGGTTCGCTCCACCTGCCTTCCGCGATTGCAACAATTACTGCAGAAATCCAGAGGTCAGACTGGGGAAAAGGTCTCAGTGTTCATCAGCTGGCCCGCCGTTGAGTTTTGTTTCAGCACCCTTGATTGTCGCAACCCTTCTGCAGTGGTTTACCTGGCGAACGATTTTACTGATTTGGGCCGGAATTGCCCTAATTACTGCATTTGTTTACACCATGAAAGGGAAGGGTGGTGCTTTTCCAGGAAAGGAAATCACAATAAAAAATGCGAAGGAAGTTGGGAGTAATCCCTCCTTCTGGATTATGGTCCTGCTTTTTGCCATGGCGGTTGGAGGAAATGCAGGAATTTTTGCAATGCTGCCTCTTTTTTTTGTCACAGAGCGGGGCTTTGATCTTACTTCGGCCAATATAATCATTGGACTCTCCCAGTTATCCGGAATTTTATTTGTTTTTCTTGCCGGCTGGTTGACTGATCGTGTCGGGCAGAAAACAGTAATGGCGGCAACACTTTTTTTCACAGCAATACTGACAATTCTGCTGGCTGTTGTGAAAGGGAAAATGCTGGTGATTGTTCTTTTTTTGCAGCCGGCTGTACTTTCCGCATTTTTTCCGGCAGGGTTTGCGGCAATTTCACGTACAGCACTTCCGGCCCTGCGCAGTGTGACCAACAGCCTGGGGCCGCCTTTGTCCTTTTTGCTTGGGGGAGGGTTGATGCCTGTGATAATAGGGTATATGGCCGAGTCATACTCGTTTTCTTCAGGGATTCTCTTAGCTGGCTGTTTTATGATGATGGGGCCTTTGTGTGTTTTTTTCCTGAGGCTGGGCGAAAGTGACGAACTGGATGGATGTTGAAAGAAGATGTATATTCAATAAAGAGAGATTATTTCAGTTATGGCCACCTTGGGATATTGTTTTTTCGTCCGATAGCTGTGTCACAGGAAATTGTAAAATGCTCACAAGCAATTAATATGCTGCGCTTGTTAATTTTCCTGTTTTTTGACCTTGAACGAAAATTCTAATTATTCAAGGCACCCTTATATAATCAATGGGAGAGAAGAAAAATGTTACAACCGATTCAGTCTATTCTTTTTGCAACCGATCTTACGGAAAACTGCCAGGCTGCTTATGATTTTACCTTGGCCCTGGCAACACAGTTTAAAGCCACCATTTACCTGCTGCATGTAATTGAACCTCTGCCTGAAAATCTTGATGGGCGTTTGAAAACCCTGCTTGGAAAACACCAGTGGGAAGATATGGTTCATTCACAGCAGACCAATGTTCGTCGTTCACTGCTTGGTAAAAAATCCACGAATGTTGTTGTGCGGGAAGCGTTGACCAAGTTTTGTAATAACAGTGGCATTGATGAGAGTGAATGTGACTTCCAGTCTCGGGAAATAATCATCAGCGATGGTGATGTGGAAGAGGAAATTCTCAAACATGCCCGGGAAAATGAATGTGATCTTATTGTGCTTGGTGCCCATAAAACTGTATTTTCAAAAACGTCAGTAGGCAGCAAGACAAAAAATGTTCTTAAACAGGCCGGGGTTCCGGTTACGGTAGTTCCTCCGAGAGATTAACAGTTTTTAAAAGGAAAAATGACAGGAAACCGGACAATTAAATTGTATGCATTGACGACCTGCAGTCATTGCCGTGCAATAAAAGAAATGTTTGAAACTGAAGGTATTACATTTGACTATGTGGATGTCGATCTTTTAAGAGGGAAGGAGCGCAGGGAAATGATCGAGGAGGTCAGAAAGTATAACAGGAGGTGTTCCTTTCCGACATTGCGGGTGGATGACAAAGTTATAGTCGGATACAGGGAAAAGGAGATAAGGGAGGCGCTGGCTGCTGGATGAAAGCTGAAAACCTTTTGGAAAATTTGCGGGAATTTCAGGAGAAACAGGGGTATTTTTTTAACAGGAACAGGGAATTGACCCTTGATCTGTTAAGAGGCCTGTTGAGCAACAGGGAGCGATATGGCTATATGTCATGTCCCTGTCGTCTTGCCTCCGGAGATTATGAGAATGACAGGGATATTATCTGTCCCTGTGAATATCGTGAGCAGGATGTTGCAGAATATGGCAGCTGTTACTGCAATTTGTATGTTGCGGAAAACTATAAAAAAGATGGAGAATCTGAAGTTGTAGTTCCGGAAAGAAGACCGGTTGAGAAGATGTGTTGACGCGTCTGTTCTACTTGGTTAGTGCCTGTCCATAAATGGCCTTTTTGCCCGATTTCTGAGTCGCTACGAAAAATAAAAATGCTCTCATATGCCTAATATGCTGCGCTTTTTATTTTTCTATGCTCCTTGAACTCGAACAAAAAAATCTCATTTCTGGACAGACACGTTAAGTCCTGAAATGATGAGCGAACGCCCGTAGGGCGGTGAGTGTTAAAAAGATAATGTTAGGTTCGGAGGGAAGTAAGATGAAAACGGCAAGGCCGGGTTCAACTGTGACCATAGAATTTGTAATCAGGCTCGATGATGGCAGTGTTGTCGGAGAGGTTGGGAAAAAAAATACACTGAAATTCACCCTCGGTGAAGGAAAGCTGCTGAAAGGTCTGGAAGAAAATATCATTGGTATGGAGAAAGGCGAAAGCAAAAATATCGTACTTTCGCCCCAGGAAGGATATGGAGAGTATAATAAAGAACTGGTATTACGCCTTGAACGGGATAAAATTCCTGATGATGTGGAACTGAAGGTCGGCAGGACTATTCAATACCAGAACAGGGATGGAGAGCGGGTGAATTTTGTTGTCAATGCACTGGATGAAAACACCGTCACCCTGGATGGCAACCATCCCCTGGCTGGGCTCGATTTGACGTATGAGGTTGAACTGGTGAAGTTTCATTGAAAAAAAGGAATGAATAATAGAAACCCCCGCTTGCTGCAGGCATGCGGGGGTTTCTTGTTTGCAACAGCTGTATATTTATATCAGCCCTTACTTCTCATCAGTTCAGGCACCCATCAGCTACTCATATCCATCGGAATGTCACCAAGACCACGGTCAATATCAGTGGTGATATTTTCAATGACCTTGGAAACGCCATCTTTTTCCAGAGTCAGGGTATAGGTCCTGTCATCACCCAGACCGTCGAGCCAGAAATCACCAAAATTATTGGTTGTCTCTGTGAATGTCTCCCCACTGTCATTATCCTTTAACGTACATGTTGCACCGATAATGACCTCCTTGGCAGATGGATCATACAGAGTTCCCGCGATGAATTTCTTGGGTAATCCCTTGTAATAGACTCTTGATTTTGTGCCGGCTCCAGGGTTGAGAAGTTCCGCGTCTTTGATAAAGTCAGCAAACTCCTCCTCTTCGCCGAAGCGCAGGGCCTCGGTGGGACACTGGTCAACACAGCGGGGTACTGTCCACTCATCATCGTTGTCGAGCAGATGGGTGCAGCCTGTACATTTCTGTGCGATATTGAGCTGCTCGTTGAAATAGATGGAATTGTGGGGGCAGGTATCCGCGCATATCTTGCAGCCGATGCATTTTACCGGGTCGATGATGACAATGCCGTCATCACGCTTGTAGATGGCATCAGCTTTGCAATCAGCAATACAGGGAGCATCATCACAATGGTTACACATGAAGGGTGTATAAGTAACCTTCACGTGTGGAACATGTCCCCTGACCTTTTCCGTAAGCCCGATCCAGAACTGTCCAGTATCCGGCTGGGGTTTGGCGTAGGGGGTCCAGTCATTGGCTACATGCTCGTCTTTGCAGGCAATCTGGCAGCAGTAGCAACCATTACAAATGGACAGGTCTACGGTAAAAACTTTCATTATTTATCACCTCCATCAACAATCCAGGCATCAAAACGAAGCCCTGCTGCCGGGTCATATTTTCTTGCAAATGCTTCAGGGTAATCTCTTCTCCACTGGTCCATCTCTTCTCCACTGACCTTCTGGACTTCAACCAGGTAGCCGCCACCGATCTGGCCGACGCAGTTTTCTGAAGTAATGGCTCCAGGGGTAATGGTGTTAATGGCACCACCACGTTCAATCTCACCGGTTTTGATGGGATCGTGTCTTGCTCCATGGTCCACATAGGTAACGCCGGGACGGACACGTTCCGTTACATAGGCTCCTGCCAGTACAATTCCACGTTCGTTGAAAACTTTGACAATATCACCGGTTTTGATACCTCGTTTTTCCGCTTCCGTCGGATGCATCCAACATGGTTCGTACTTGTATCCGTCGGGACCGGTGACCTTCATGGTCGGTGTTTCACGGGTCCAGGTGATATCGTCACACTGGGCATGGACACGCCAGCGGCCATGGTTGGACATGATGAGAAGCGGGAACATCTTTGCCCGATGACTCGACAGTCTTTCATCATGGTTATGACTCTTTTCGACCCAGCGAGGAATGGGGCCGCGTTCCTTGTCATCCGGATAGGCTTTGGCCAGAGCCTCGGAGTAGAACTCCAGTTTACCGGTGGGAGTATTGAGTTTATGTTTCTCAGGATCATTGTAAAATTCCCTGAATCCTGGAGGATCATCTTCCCAGTCAGGGGCTGTATTATAGATCCAGTAGCTTTTTTCCTTCAGCTGTTCCCAGGAAACCAGTTTCTCGCCACCCATATACCCCCAGATTGCCTTCTGCAGGTCTTCGGTAGTTTTTCCATCAGTCATCTGGTCATACATCCCTTCAAACTGTTTGGCGACTTCACGGACACATTCGGCATCACTTTTTGATTCTCCGATTGGCTCAATGGCTTTTTCCGTGATCATGATATTGGGCTGCATGGTACCCTGGCGGATATTAGTGACAATATCGTCTACTTCCATATAGGTATTGGCCGGTAATACGATGTCACCGTAAATACAGTCATTTTCAAACCAGGGGTGCTGAACGACAATACATTCGATTTCAGGACTCTGCATGGCCAGTTCTGTTTCATGACCGTAATTCCAGCAGGTAATTCTGCAGGGACTGTCGGCCCAGATCATATGGATCCTTGAACCTTTTTTCTCCTCCTCGATGGGAAAAACATAATGCTCAAACTGGTCATGGACCAGGGCATTCTGAGCACCGGTTCCCCTGAACGTGACTGGTTCATCGGAGAGGATTGCATTCTGGATCAGAGTCTTGGGGATAACCTGCTGCTGCCATGCCGAAACGGCACTGAGAACAGGCAGGGCAAGGCGCTCTTCAATCTCTGGATTCCAGAAGAAGGTTCCCCCCAGTCCTTCCGCTCTCGGTAGTCCGAAATAGGTGAACTGGTGCTGGTGGACACCGGGGCCACCAAGGCCCTGCATCCCAAGAAGAATGCACTCAAGACGGGCGGGTTCATGGGAGAAGGGCCCCCTGATGAAACCGCCTCCGAAATAGTGGGCGATTGAGGTGGTTTTCGCTGCGAACTCACGGGCCAGGGCCTTGATGGTCCAGACCGGGACACCGCATTTTTCCGAAGCCCATTCAGGGGTCTTCGGCACATCGTCCTCCTTACCGAGAACATAGTCTGCTACTTTGTCCATACCCACGGTATGGGTTTTGACATACTCCTTGTCGTAGGTGCCTTCCGTGAGCCACATGTAAATAATGGCAAGCTGGAGAGCGGCATCGGTGTTGGGCAGGACCGGAATCCATTTGTCCGCATGGATGGCGGCACCGTAGTTGCAGTCCGGACAGATATAGACCTGCTTGATACCTATTTCGGTGAAATAGTAGCAGAGACGGCTGGCAAACTGGCCGACAAAACCCCAGGGAGTGGTTTCAGGATCACAGCCCCAGAAGAGGACCATGTCCGCATGCTCAATGGTGTCTTTGACGATATTTGCCGCCGGATACATGATGCCTTGGGCGCCCTGGCCCCAGACATGTTTGGCTCCCCAGTACCAGCCTTCCCAGCTGTCAGGGTTTCTTACCTGCAGGGTAAAGCCTCCCAGGTATTCCAGCAGTACACCCGGATGTCCGTGGGGCGTGTTGATGGTTTTACATTCACCGTGACCGTCACCCTGCATGAGGATGGCGTTATAACCATATTTTTTATGAACCCGCCTGATTTCATCGGCAATAAGCTTGGTTGCCTCGTCCCAGGAAATTCGCACATATTTTGATTTACCGCGGTTCTGCGTATTTCTCTCTCCATTAGGATCCCAGTCCACCCGTTTCATGGGAAACTGAATACGATTGGGAGAGTAGACGCGTTTTTTATAGGCGAGGGAGAAGGGGCCGGGAAGCGATTTCCAGGTTGGCTCGATGGTCTTGCCGTTACGCTCCATTTTCCACTGGCGAACCTCTTCTTTTTTGTATTTCCAACCGTACCGCATTGGCCGGATACGGACAATCTTACCGTCTTTGACATCCACCATACCTTCGGCTCCACCACCGAAGTAACCGCCGAGGCCAAGGGATCTCAAGACTGTTTTGTCTTTTGTTTTGATTGGTTTCATCGATACTTATCTCCTCTGGGAAAAATTACAGAACCAGCATGCTGCTCTCTGCATGCTGAGTCGCCCATCACGCCAGCTGTATGAAAAATTACATGCAATTAAGATGCATATACATATTCTCTGCAAAAGTAGTGCAAGAAATTATGGTCCAGTTTTACATGAAATCCCTGGGCTGTCAATGTTTTTTTGGTTAAATTCCGGCTGTAAAGGATAGATAATTGGTAGCTACGCAAAAGTAGAAATTCTGGATTGCATGTAATAATGGGATATTGGGGGTGTTCCTGACTAATTCAAGCGTTTTTTTCTCCTGCTCCTGATTCGCTGGCCAGTCGGACACGGGTCTTTACAGGTTGCACAGACACCAGAACATCTACTGCCGCCACGGGTTCCACAGCCATAACCACAGGTGCCGCATCCGAGAGGGGGATGGATTCCATTGCCGCTCAGACGGAAACTGAAACCGTCACTTTCAATAGAAATTGGACCATACTTTTTGAGGAGAATGCGATCTATGACATATGTAATGCCATCCAGTTCGATGACAGTGTCGTTGGAAAGGGCTTCTTCAAAGGCGAGTCCGAAAGAGCGCATGCCGCAGCCACCCATTTTCAGGAAAATTCTGACGGGTGAGTTTTTCCTTGTCTTGAGGTGATCCGCTATGGTTTTGTGGGCGATCGGACTTATTTTCAGGGATTTCACGAGTTTCACGTCTCCTTTATTGTAATTGGTCACAGGATTTGTAACTCTGTGTTTTCATCTACCTTAACCCTGATTACTTACCCTTGATTTACTGATACCTGAGTCCTGCGATTGGCAAGTCTGGAGTTTGCGCTTACCAACCAAAGATGGAGGTACCTATGGAGCTGGAGTTCAGGATCCAGGCGGTATTTCAGGTAAATACCAAAAGGTAGCCTGATAAGGAGTATCTACTGTATAATATATTGCATGTAAAATGAGTGTCAAGGGTTCCTGAGAAGGATTCCCGGGTTACGACATCCGGCCGACCGGGGCGATTATTTTTCGATTTTCCATGGTCCGGCAGGTCTGATGTTTAGTTGACAGAGTTCCCTGAATAGAATAAAAAAAGGGAGTTGCTTCCCCGGGTTAAGAAGGAAATTCCCCTGGCAGGGCCGTAAATGGCATAAAAACAAGTATTTTTCTGCCTTGAACAGGCATTCAGGATGTTATGTAATATGAATGAGAATATTGAATTGAAAAAACACAGCAATCTTACCCTGAAGGTGTATCAGCGAATAATAGAGTTGATGCTCAACTATGAAATCGTTCCCGGGCAGAGACTTGTTTTCATAGATCTGGCAAAGCAGCTTGGTGTCAGCCGAACACCGGTGAATAACGCCCTCAGCATTCTTGCCCAAGAGGGGTACCTGGATTTTGTCCCGAACCAGGGTTACTCCGTGCATAAACTGACACGTAAGGAGGCGCAGAATCTCTTTGAAATCAGGGAAATTTTGGAGGTCGGTTTTCTTGGAAAAGCAATCAGAAAGATGACTGAAGGGAAAATTCAGAATGTAAGGGAGCGAAAGCTCGATTATGAAAAGGCAATATCAAGTCATGTTGACAGAAAACTCTTTATTCTTGATGCCGCCTTTCATGCATCTATAATAGATATGGCAGAAAATGACATTCTCTCAGCCCGTTACAGGGATATCTGCCAGAAAATATTTCTGCGTTTCCGGACTGAGGATTTGAGAATGAACCGTATCATGGAGATAAAAAAGGAGCATAATGATCTTTATGAGGCGGTAAGGATAAAAGATGTTGAACGGGCTAAGGAACTGGTCAGAATGCACCACAAGTCATCAAGAAACAATCTCTTCCCTATTATCTTTCCAGGAGAATAAGCGCAGTTAGTATTTTCTCCAGGTCTTTGCAGTAACTTCTCCATGTTTGACACCCGGTACGACTTGTCTTAATCTTTCGTTCCGGGAAGTCATTTCCTTTCGTACCATTTCTTACTTTCAGCAAAGGAGTCATTATATGAAACTGATCAGTTTCAAGGTAGCGGGAAAAGAGCGGCTCGGAGTGGTCAATGATCAAATGGAGATTGTCGATCTTTCCCTTGCGCTGAAAGACCAGAAAAACATTCCTTCCTCCATGCTTGAGTTTATCTGTCTGGCTGAAAAAGGAATAGAACTGGCGCTTCGTGCACTTTCAGTCTGTAACGAAGAAGCTGTTGTTTCCGCAGAAGAAATTTCTTTTCTACCTCCTGTCCCTCTTCCGGGGAAAATCTGTGGTGTGGCTCTGAACAATTCTGCCAGTAATAATAGAAAGATTTCAGCGCCGGATCATCCCGCCTTTTTCCTGAAGCCATCGTCCTGCCTTGTTGGGCATCGGGAACCTGTGACTGTCCGGACCTGTTACGGCAGTGTTCATCCTGAGCCTGAACTGGCAGTGATTATAGGGAAAAAGACAAAAGACGTGGATGCTGTGGATGCTCTCAACTCTATTTACGGGTACTCAATTTTTAATGATATCACCGGGAATGGGATGCGGGCGGAGGATCTATTCCATTATCAGGCGCTTTATGCTGCCGCAGACGACCCCAGTCGTATTGAGAAACGGGAACAGCATCTTTCCTATGCCGGACGCTATAAGGGAACTGACAATTTCGGGGTGTTGGGTCCCTGGCTGGTGACAAGGGATGAGGTGAAGGATCCTGACAATCTCCAGGTGGGATGCCGGGTTGCCGGTGAACTGGTTGCCGAAGATAATACCCGTTTTTATAATTACAAGGTAGCGGAGATTGTCAGTTTTATCAGCCAGTTCCAAACCCTTTTTCCCGGTGATATTATATCATGCGGAACGGCCTTTCAGCCGGGGAAAACCAGGAAGTCAATCCATCATGCCAATCTGCTTGTCACCGGCGGGCCCATGGAGATCACAATCGAATCCTTAGGCAGTCAGTATAATGATGTAGTTATAGAGGAAAAGGAACTGGGAGCCTGGAGGCTGGATTGACATGAGAAAAAAGGAGAAAAACGACTATGAAAACCAGGTTGATCTGCAGTTCCCACAGCCCTCTGCTCTATTGTTTTAAAAAAGAACCGGAAGACTGGCAAAAACTGCAGCAGACATTTGAAAAAAGTGCGGAGGCCATTCGGGTCTTTGATCCTGAGCTGGTTATTGCCTTTGGATCTGACCATTTCAATGGATTTTTCATGGAAAACATGCCCGCTTTCTGTGTTGGCTTTCAAGCGTGGGCGGAGGAGGATATAGGTGGTTTTTCAGGGCCCCTTAATGTACCTGCGGAAATGGCGCAAAGAATGGTCATTGCTCTTCGTGAAAACAATATTGATCCTGCTGTTTCCCATCGGATGACAGTTGATCATGCTTTCTCTCAGACGATTCACATAATGTTGGGCGGACTGGATATCCGACCGGTTATTCCGGTTTTCATAAATTGTATAACTACACCCTTTGTTCCATTTGCCCGTTCACGGCTCCTTGGTGAAGCGGTGGGGCGCTTTGCAGCCAATCTGGATAAAAGAGTTCTTTTCCTCTCTTCCGGCGGGATGTCCCATCACCCGACTCGATATTATCCTGTCCTGGGGGAGGGGGAAGAGAAAGTAACCGCCTGGCAGGTGTCGGGGGGAAAGGATCCTGCGTCTCTTTCCCGTGAGGAGTGGTTGCATCGTCTTGATGTCATGCATCGGGAGGGTGCCGAGATGATTGCCAGGGGTGAAAGGACCGCTGCTCAGATGCATCTCAATGAAGAGGCGGATCGCCGTTTTCTCGATATCCTGATCTCAGGTAATCTTGAGGAGTTTGATCGATGGGACCAGGAGAAACTTGTGGCCGAAGCGGGGATCGGTTCCATGGAACTGCATACCTGGATAGCGGGAGCTGCTGCCCATATGGCAGCTGGAGGATCATCCCCGGAGCTGGGCTTTTACAGTGTGACGCCGGAGCTCGGTATTGCTGCCGGAATAGTGTACGGGGAATAGTACCTGTGGAAAGACTGCTCATAGGTGTTGCTCCTAATGGTGCCCGCAGAACAAGGCAGGATCATGGGGCTTTGCCCCTTACGCCTCTTGAACTGGCAAGAACCGCGGCCGCCTGTGCTGAAGCCGGAGCAGCCATGTTTCACCTCCATGTCCGGGATAAACGGGGGAGGCACAGTCTTGATCCTGAGCTCTATCGTCGGGCCATGACAGAGGTGGAGGCGGCGGTGGGGGAAGCAATGGTGATCCAGGTTTCTTCTGAAGCGGCGGGAATATACGGGCCTGACGAACAGATCGAACTGATGGGCCGGCTTGCTCCACGTTGCATCTCCATAGGACTTTGTGAATTTTTAGGGGACTGCCGCTATGTTGACCGGGCGAAGGATTTTTTATATTCACTTTTCCTTAATGGAACCGGGATCCAGTTCATTCTGTACAGTCCTCATGAGGTGTCTCTTTACGAAGATTTCAGTAGACAGGGAGTGTTACCGGGGGAGAATCATTTTCTGCTTTTTGTTGTGGGCAGTTACCAGGGAGGAGAAGATACTGCATATTCGCTTGAACAATACCTGGCGGCACTGAGAGGAAAAAACAGCTGGATGGCTTGTGGTTTTGGTATCAATGAACATCGGGTTATCAAAGAGGCGATGAAACTGGGAGGTCATGTCAGAATCGGTTTTGAGAATAATCTCCATCGGCCTGACGGTTCAGTTGCAAAAAACAATGAGGAACTTGTACAAATGGCAGTGGAAGTTGCTGCTGCAATGGATCGAAAACCAGCTGATGGAGATTTTGCGAGATCACTGTTTCAAACGGGACTGTCGGCGGAGGGTCCCCATGGCGACAGGTGATTCTTTTAATCTGAATTATTTTTATGCAGTTACCTTTAATTTTAGCACAAAAAATTGAATACCTACGAAGCTTAACCTGACAATGATATCATTCCCATATTTCCTGGTTGGCTGAGGATCAAGGGAAATCAGACAAAATACTACACAGATCCAGGGCGTTGTTGTGAAAACATTTTCATGAGTTTGAGAGAGGAAATTATGATTGAACAGTATCGAAAAGAGATGAAGAATCGAAGTGAAGCGGGTATCCCACCTCTGCCGATGACCCCAAGACAGGTGCAGGAACTGACCATCCTGCTTGAAGCGGGTCACAAAGAGAGTGATTTCCTCCTGAACATCCTGGAGACAAGAGTGGAACCCGGGGTCAGCAAGGCAGCGAAGGAAAAGGCATTCTGGCTTGAAGAAGTGGCTTTCGGTCGGCGGTCTGCGGTGGCAGTTTCTCCGAAAAAAGCGGTGGAGATGCTGGGCGTTATGGAAGGTGGGTATAATGTCGCAGCCCTTATTCGACTCCTTGACACTGAGTTGGCTGATATTGCCGCATCCGGGTTGAAGCGGACGATTAAAGTGTACGAGGCCTTTGATCAGGTGACAGCACTGGCGGAGGATAATATTCATGCCATGGCTGTGTTGGAATCGTGGGCTGCAGCAGACTGGTTTTTTGCAGAAAAATCACTACCCGAGAAAATTGAATTTACCGTCTATAAGGTGGAAGGAGAGATCAACACTGATGATTTTTCGCCGGGAAATCAGGCCCAGTCAAGGGCAGATATTCCCCTGCACGCCACTTTTTTCGGAAAGACCAGGTTCCCGGACGGGATTGATACAATCTTGAAATTCCGTGGCCGAAAACACAAAGTTGCCTTTGCCGGGGACGTGGTGGGAACTGGCTCGTCAAGGAAATCGGCCATTAACTCCCTGGTCTGGCATATCGGTGAGGATATGGACTATATTCCCAACAAAAGGACGGGGGGAATTGTCCTTGGAGGAATTATTGCTCCCATTTTTTATGCTACGGCCAGAGATGCAGGTGTACTCCCTCTTGAATGTGAGGTGACCGCACTGCAGACAGGAGATGAAGTGGTTCTTGATCTGCTGACCTGGCAGATGAAATTGGAGGATGGTCGGAAAGTAGAGGTTACAACTCCACCAGTAACTCTGCTTGATGAGTATCGGGCGGGAGGACGTCTCAATCTGATTATCGGTCGCAACCTGACCCGACAGGCATGCAGTTATCTCGGGGTGGAAGAACCGGAATTCAGTGAAGTGGAAAATCCAGTACCGGCGGCAGGGCAGCCGTATACATTGGCTCAGAAAATGGTGGGACGGGCTTGCGGCTTGGACGGTGTTCTGCCTGGTACTGTCTGCCAGCCAAAAATAACTACCGTCGGTTCCCAGGATACAACCGGTCCCATGACCATGCAGGAGATTGCTGAGTTGGCCTGCCTGAGTTTTAAAACTGATCTTTTTATGCAGTCGTTCTGCCATACGGCAGCCTATCCCAAGGCTGCTGATCTTGAACGGTGGGAAACCATGACGGAAACGGTGAAAAGCTGTGGTGGTCTGGCTCTCAAACCGGGGGACGGAGTTATCCACTCCTGGCTGAACAAGATGCTGGTTCCCGACTGTGTTGGTACCGGTGGTGATTCCCATACCAGATTCCCCCTGGGTATTTCCTTTCCAGCCGGTTCCGGTCTTGTCGCTTTCGCCGGTGCCCTGGGTTTTATGCCGCTGGAGATGCCGGAGTCAGTCCTTGTTCGTTTCACGGGAACACGAAGAGCAGGTATTACCGTAAGGGATATGGTGAACAGTATTCCCCTGGAGGCAATCCGCAGGGGATTGCTGACCGTGGAAAAAAAAGGCAAAAAAAATATTTTTGCGGGAACTGTTCTGGAAATTGAAGGGATCGACGACCTGACGGTGGAGGAGGCTTTTGAGTTAAGTGATGCTTCTGCTGAACGAAGCGCAGCTGCCTGTGCCCTTGCCTTACCTCTGGACCGTGTGGTGGAAAATGTTGAAGCAAACGTCCGTGTACTTGAGCAGCTTCTTGCCGAGGGATACGGTGACAGTCAGGCTCTTTCAAGGAGAATAGCGGCTCAGAAACAATGGCTGGCCGCGCCTTCCCTGCTCCAGCGGGACGAGAATGCGGAGTACCGCCATGTGCTGGAGATAGACCTGGATGCGATTACGGAGCCGATTCTTGCCTGCCCCAATGATCCTGATGATGTACGGGAATTGAGTGAGGTTGCGGGAGCATCAATTGAAGAGGCTTTTATCGGTTCCTGTATGACTCACCTCAGTCATCTCAGGGCAGCTGCCCGTTTTCTCGATAATGGGTATGCAGAGAGCAGGATCTGGGTTGCTCCTTCCACCAGACTCGACAGGGACATTATTCAGAAAGAGGGAGGACTCAGTGCCTATGCTAAAGCCGGTTGCAGGGTTGAAATTCCTGGATGCAGCTTGTGCATGGGAAATCAGGCCAGGGTGCGGCCAGGTGCCACTGTGATTTCCACTTCCACCCGGAATTTTGATAACAGGCTGGGGGATGGAGCGCAGGTCTATCTGGCGTCTACGGAACTGACTGCCATCAGTGGTATGCTCGGACGGATTCCGGAAGTTGAGGAATATTTTACTCTTTTCAGGGAAAAGACACAGTAATGTAGGGGAAGAGGCTGTTGGGCATAAAGAATTATCTGTTCAGGTGGTGTCAGGTTCAATGAAGTGATTTACTGTTGCCTGAATCCGTGAATATTTAAAGGTGCTTTTTACATAAGAAGGGCAAAAGAAAGAGAAAGGAAAGAAAGCAGGGTGGAGACCAGAATAATGGCTGAAGCCAGCTCTGTATCACTGTTCATCTGTGAGGAGAGCACATAAATGGCGGTGGATGCCGGGAGGGAAAAAAACAGTATTCCAACCTTGAAGGGAATACCCGTCACCTTGAACAGGGAAAAATAGAAGAGACCTGTCAGAGGCAGCACCATTACCTTGAGAATTGCAGAGAGAAAAGAAAGACCCGTATTTTTCCGAACGCCGCGGAAAGTGAGTGAACCCCCAATGGAAATGAGTGCAAGGGGCAGCGCAGCCATTGATGCCAGGCTGAGAGAATTGTTAATAAATGTGGGAAATCTGCCGACAATACGTGAATAAAAAATACCGGCGAGGCAGCCAAGTATAAGAGGATTGGAGATAAGAGCCCGCCAGGCAAACCGCAGCCGATTTCCCAATTCCATTTCTTTTCCCGAAAACCAGATCAGAGTGGAGACAGCGAAAACATTTACGAGAGGAATTATAAAACCAATCACAATGCCAAAATATTGTATTCCCTCTCCGCCCAGGCTGTTGAGGATAACCGCAACGCCAATATAGGTATTGAACCTGTAACAACCCTGTGAAAAGGATCCTGCCTGAAAAGAGTTGATGTTGAAAATCCTGATCACAATGGTGCTGACGGCGAACATGGTAAGAAAGGTGCAGAGGGTGGCTATGCAGAAGTTCCAGGCAATACCGTTTTCCAGGGAGGCTCCTCCAATTTTCCAGAAAAGCATGATGGGAAAAAAGATATAATAAATGAGCCTGTCTGCAGTTTTCAGAAAAATCGTATCTGTTATCCCCTGTTGTTTCAACAGGTTGCCGAGTAAGAGGAGAGTAAAAATTGGAAACAGGGAATTCAGGACAATCAAAACGGGCACCACTGGAAAAATGGAATAATTATCAGGAGCTATAATCTTTGATTCTTTCAACTTCATTACCCTTTCCTGTGTTGAAAATCACGGGAAAAAAGTCTGTTCATTTCTTTATTGCAAAATTCGCAGGGTGAGAGGTAGTTTCGCCGCAGTCAGTTTGTCTCGATTTTTCCCATGTGGTATACTCACATTCTTTCGATCATTTTATTTTTCAAGGATACCCGGAGAAGCTTATGGAGCCAGGAAATGTGACGACAACCGCTGAGGCAAAACAGATAGTCGAAGAACGTGGTCTAACCCATGTAAAAGTCGGTCTTTTTGATAATGACGGTGTCATGCGGGGAAAATACATGAGCCGGGAAAAGTTTTTTTCTTCTCTCGATCATGGGTTTGCCTTCTGTGACGTTGTTCTGGGCTGGGATGTAAAGGATCAACTCTATGACAATGTGACCTATACCGGCTGGCATACAGGGTATCCTGATGCTCCGGTGAGAATCCTTCCAGGAACCTGTCGCGAAGTGCCTTTTGAGGACGGGATGCTCCTTTTTCTTGCGGAGTTCGCGGGAGAAGCGGAATCCGTCTGTCCACGTGCAACCCTCAGAAGAGTGATAGAAAAGGCGGTGAACATGGGATTTGATCCTTATGGAGCCTTTGAGTATGAGTTTTTTCTTTTTGATGAAACACCCGATTCCATTCGTGAAAAAAATTTCAAAGATCTGACACCGATGACACCCGGTTGGTTTGGCTATTCCATGGTCCGTAATTCAACCCATGCCGGATTGTATCATGCCATGATCGAGCTCTCGGAAAAAATGGATTTTCCCCTGGAGGGAATCCATACCGAAACCGGACCGGGAGTCATTGAAGCAGCCATAGCAGTTGATACGGCGATGAACGCAGCGGATAAAGCGGCTCTTTTCAAGACATTTATAAAAGTTCTGGCTCAGCAGCATGGTCTTATGGCCACGTTCATGGCAAAATGGTCTGCGGATTACCCGGGACAGAGTGGACATATACATCTCTCCCTTCGCCACAGGAATGGTGGAGGTTCAGCATTTTATGAGGATGGATCCCGTCACTCGATGAGTGACGTCCAGTTGCAGTTTGTGGCCGGGCAGCAGAAACTGATGCCGGAATTTCTGTGCATGATGGCCCCTACCATAAACAGTTACAGGCGGATGATTCCCGGATTCTGGGCACCCACGGATGCCACCTGGGGAGTCGAGAACAGGACTACAGCCCTGCGGGTGATAGAGGGAAGTGATAAATCTCAACGCGTGGAACATCGTCTGGGAGCCGCTGATGCCAATCCGTACCTTGCCATGGCTGCTGCACTGGGAGCTGGTCTTTATGGCATTGAAAATAAATGGCAACCCGAAGAGGAGATCGTCGGCAACGCCTATGATCAGAAACATGCAGAGGAACTCTCTCTGCCCCGCACCTTGTGGGAGTCTGCCGAAAAACTGAGGCAGTCTGCTGCTGCCCGTGAGCTGTTTGGCGATGAATTTGTGGATCATTTTGCGGCCTCCCGGGAATGGGAAGTAAGGGAATTTCGCAGACATGTTTCCGACTGGGAAATGGAGAGGTATTTTGAAATAATATAGAATCTGATTGAAGAGAGATGATGAACGATATATTTAAGACGATCAGCCCCATTGATGGCTCGGTCTATACTGAGCGCTCATGTGCCGATGAGAAATTCGTTGAAACTGCACTCAAAAATGCGGTTGCAGCACAGCAGATCTGGAAAGGAGTTTCCTTGAAGGAAAGAAAGAACCTCTGTACCAGAGCTGTTGAAAAATTTGTGGCAAAAAAAGAGCGGATTGCAGAAGAAATCTGCTGGCAGATGGGCCGACCGATACGGTATGCGGCTGGAGAGGTTGACGGTCTTCAGGAAAGGGCCCTTGCCATGATTGATATGGCAGATCAGGGGCTTGCACCCATCAGGCTTGATAAAAAACCGGGATTTGAGCGCTGGATACAGCGTGAACCGCTTGGTGTTGTTTTCGTGCTTGCTCCATGGAATTATCCCTATTTGACAGCAATTAACGCCATTATTCCAAGCCTTATGGCTGGAAACACGGTTATTCTCAAACACTCAGCCCAGACACCACTTTGTTCGGAACGATTGCACCAGGCATTTGCGGAGGGCGGATTACCCGAGTCGGTTTTTCAATATCTCCACCTGACCCATGGGGCTACGGAGCGGATAATCAGGGACAGGCGTATCGATCACGTGGCCTTTACCGGTTCCGTTGCCGGGGGCAGGATGGTGGAAAATACTGCTGCCGGTCGCTTTATCGGAACAGGTCTTGAGCTCGGTGGAAAAGATCCGGCTTATATTCGTGAAGATGCGGAGTTATCCCATGCCGTGGAAACAACTATGGATGGAGCTTTTTTCAACTCGGGTCAGTCCTGTTGCGCCATTGAGCGGGTTTATGTACATGAGTCGGTTTATGATGATTTCCTCGAGCAGGCTGTTGGCTGGGTAAAAAGACTGAAACTCGGACGTTCCGATGATCCTGAAACTACCCTGGGGCCTATGGTACGGGGAAGTGCTGCAGATTTTGTCCGTGAACAGGTGTGTGAGGCAATCGGCCAGGGTGCGGTGGCGCATATTTCCGCGGATGACTTTCCGGCAGATATTCCAGGCAGCCCATATCTTGCCCCACAGGTGTTGAGCGGAGTGGATCATACCATGCGGGTAATGAACCAGGAGAGTTTTGGGCCTGTCATAGGCATAATGAAAGTCGGGTCGGATGAGGAGGCGATACAGTTGATGAATGACAGTGAATTCGGTCTTACTGCGGCCCTTTTCACAACAGATATTGAGAGTGGAATTTCCCTGGGACAGCAGATTGAAACCGGAACGTTTTTTATCAATCGCTGTGATTATCTCGACCCGCAACTGGCCTGGACCGGTATAAAGAATTCAGGTCGTGGTTGCAGTCTGTCTGTCATGGGTTATGAGTCCCTGACCAGGCCAAAGTCGTTCCATATCAAAACCAGACTCTAAAGAGGATACATCATTGAAGTATACTGCTAACTGGAACTACCCCACCAGCATGAGGGTGGGTGCGGGGCGGATAAAGGAAGTGGCTGAAATATGCAGGGCGATGGGGATGCAGTCTCCGCTGCTTGTCACTGACCCGGGAATCGTTTCACTGCCTATGCTGGAAAAGGTAATTGCTGATGCCAGGGCAGCAGGGTTATCCTGTGGTGTCTTTTCTGCCATACAATCAAATCCCACAGGGGAAAATATAGAGAACGGTGTCGAGTTTTTTCGAAGTCGTCAACATGATGGGATAATTGCCCTGGGGGGAGGGTCCGCCCTTGATGCCGGTAAGGCCATTGCCCTGATGGCAGGGCAGAGCAGGTCTCTGTGGGATTTTGAGGATGTGGGTGATAACTGGACCCGTGTTGATGTGACCGGCATGGTTCCTGTCATTGCCGTACCGACTACCGCTGGGACAGGTTCCGAGGTTGGACGGGCTTCGGTTATAACCGACCAGGAACACCATGTAAAAAAAATTATTTTTCACCCCAGGATGCTTCCCGAAGAGGTTATACTCGATCCGGAGCTTACGGTGGGATTGCCGCCGCAGCTCACTGCCACCACGGGAATGGATGCTCTTTCACACAATCTTGAACCCCTCTGTTCTCCCTTGTATCATCCCATGGCGGCAGGAATAGCCATGGAAGGAGTCCGACTGGTTCAGGAATACCTGCCCCGGGCGGTAGCGGACGGTGCGGATATTGAGGCACGGATGCAGATGCTTGTCTGTTCAAGTATGGGAGCGACCGCTTTCCAGAAAGGGCTTGGGGGAATGCATGCCCTGGCACATCCGCTGGGAGCCCTCTATGGCGCACATCATGGTACATTGAATGCCATCCTGATGCCCTATGTCCTTCAGGAAAACCGCGAAGTGATTGAGCCTGTGATCTGTCGGCTGGCAGGGTTTATGGGGCTGGTTGAAACAGATTTTGACGGTTTTATGTCCTGGCTGCTGGGTTTAAGAAAACAGATCAGGATTCCTGACACGCTTGCCGGAATTGGAATTGGAACAGAACAGGTTGAAGTTGTCGGTAAAATGGCAGTTGAAGACCCGTCCGCCGCCACCAATCCGATCAGATTTTCTGCCGCTCAATACCGGCAGATTGTGGAAAATGCGGTGAACGGTGTATTGTAAATCGTTTCAGAAATATGGACTTCTTCTCCGGGCTCAACCGGAGAAAGGACTACCTGGGTGCCAGCAGTTCCAGGGAAAGATTGATTTTGACCAGTTTTCCGACAACTCCGTATTGGACAAATTTTCCGTTGCCGACCCCGTAGGCTAATCTGTCCAGCGTGAGCTCTCCTGAAAATCCCATGACTTCACTCCCCTTAACCATCGGATGATCTTTAATTCCAATGAGTTTTAGAGGGAGCACAAGATCGTAACTTTTTCCCTTGATGGTAAATTTCCCGGCAATATCAAATGTATTCACACCTGTTTTTTTGATATTCGTGCTGGTAAAATTAATGACCGGATAGCGGGATGCGTCAAAGAAATCCTGTGAAAGAAGATGCTTGTCACGTTTGGCATTATGTGTGATGATGCTTTTTACCTGAATATCAAATACTATTTTTGATGCCGGCAGATCGTTGGGATCAAAAAGAAAAGTTGATGAAAAATCGGTAAAACGGCCATCAATTCTGGAAAAAATATGATTTACGCTGAAATAAAAATTTGAGTGGTTTTTGTCAATCTCCCAGGAGCGGACTGCCGCCTGGAGTCCCTGGGTGTTGAAACAGAGCAGTAAAAATGCGGCAATGAAAAGTCCTGTTTTTTTCATACCATCCTCCCTGTTATTGAATGGGTCAGGTGTCTTGTTTTCGTCTCTTTGCTGAGTGCAGGAAAAAAGACTGTTTCCGATACTGTATATCTCTTCAATACATTTACAAGTAGACCGGAAGGAGTCTCTGATCAGGGTTCGCTGTTTCAAGGTTCATCATGCAGCTACGGGCGAAGCTTAATGAAACCAATGACTGAAACAAGAATCACGGTTATGACAATAAAGGCGGTGAGAGGAACAGTATGTTGAAATGATTCACTGACAAAAGGAACATGGAACCAGAGGAGAGCCAGGGAAAAATAGCCGATCAGTTTATGAGGAATACGCCAGCGCCGATAAGAAAGGCCGAGGTGTTGCCGGAAAAGGCCGAAAAAGACCTGGAGAAAAAAGACAAAGAGCAGACTCATACCAACCATTTCAGGCCAGTATTTTTTCCCAATGGGCAGATTGCCCAAGCCCTCCGGAAGAAGAATGAGTGTTGCGTGGGTTAAACCGAAAAGAAAGAGGAGAACACCGGTAATTTTGTGGAGAAACAGGAGTTTTTTTACTCCCAGAGTTGCGACTAAAAATGGCAGACGGACAGTCGGCACTAATTGTAAAAGAAGAAAGATAGCAGTTGTGTTACCAATGATCTTGCCAGTGCGGAGCAGGGTTTTGTCAATCCCGAATTTGTACCAGAGAGACTGGGATTCGTAATAAAATGGGATTGTTGCACCAAAGGTAATGAGCGTCATCAATATCAGGACAAAAACCACGGATGGCCATCTGGGGTGATCTGGTGTGGTAGAGAGTTTTTTTTCTTGTTGAAAAGCCATCGGTTTTATTCCCTGGTACCAGTGTCGTGCCAACCCTGCTCTGACAAATATTATTTGTTCTTTTTCGCGCCTGCTTCGTTACGACTTGAGCACATAACACAACGATACGCCTCAAGCCGTGGTTCGCAGCCACAAAAAATCACATAGCTATATTGCACCATTTCACCGTTGACGAGACACTATTTTTCAACCAGCTGAGAGCGGCAGATATCCCAAGAGCAGATTACAGGTTTTTAGCCAGAATACGGTTGCCTTTGTCGGCCTTTCCTGAAATCCACTGATTGAGGGGTGTGCGCGGGCCGCCGGATGAGAAATTTTTTGCCGTTATCCACCAGATGTACCATGTATCACTTCCTGTTTCCTTTAAGGGAACGGCGAACCGGAATTCTTTCCATCTGTAGGTCCATGTTGTCTGGGTTCCCGACATTTTAAGATCTCCACCGAGAGAAATGTCGGCCTTATCTATGTTAATTTCACTTTCTTTACGTTCACGATCAGCAATTTTATCAGTGGTCAAGATGATTCTGCCATGTTCACCAAAACCGTATTTCTTCTTTTCGACAATGGATTTTGCAATGGCCAGCAGTTTTCTGTCCTTTGATTTTGCCTGAGGCAGTTTTGATGTCTCGAGTGCAATATTGCGTTTTCTTATAAAATCTTTTTTTGCCTGGTTTATTTTTTCCAGGATTTTGAGAGCCTGTTCCGGTGTTCTGCCCAGTGCCCTTTCCAAATAGATGGATGATTGGGCAATTGCCATGCCTTTGTTATACAGGTTGAAAATCTCTTTTTCCCGGCCTTCACTGATGAACAACCATCGTTTGTCACTGTCTGGATTTTCCTGGTAGCGTGACAGGACATCCTGTTCTATCTGCAACATTTGATTTTTTAATCCTTCAGCCATGATTTTATAGTTGTTTTCAACGGATTTCAGATTGCTTTTAGCATTCCAGAGAAGTTGTTTGACATCGTTTCCGTCAAAGGGATGTCCAGGCTGGTGGGGGCCGGTAAGGTCAGGGAAATAGGCCAGCTGGGATATAGTGTTTAATTCTTTAATGTTATGCTCAGCAACTGTACGGGTATTGGATGCTCCCTGAACCCATGCTTTTGCCTGCTCCATACTGAAAGGAGGCGAGAGGATGGGAGGAACAGCGTACTTGCGACTGTTTGCCTCGATTGTTTTCAATCGTTCCTGTACATTGCCAAGTTGGGCAAGTTGCTTTTTGGCGCGTTTAAATTCATTCGAGAGTTTTTTCGCCAGCCGGGCATAATTTTGCCTGGCTGTCCTTACGTCAGGATCATCTGCCTGGGGATAACGGGCCAGTGTGTTGGCAAACTGCTTCATCCGTTTCTGATAGGCTTTAATTTTTTTCGGACTCTGGAGTACGGAAGGGCCTGTTGTGCCTAAACTATCGATCACAGAACTTATGTCTCTGGCAAGTTTTTTTACCTGAACCCGTTGTCCGGAGACAAGGGGCGCAATGGAGCGGTCGGGTTGCGCAGCTGAAGTTATTGAAACAGAGGGGTTGCTGTGTGGATTGTTCTGTGAGTTTTTCGGGGTATTGAGCAGGGTTTGGAGCTGGTTCTCCAGGGAGAGAAAGCGCTGATTGATTTCCTGCCAGGCCGGGTTTTCATGATCTGCTGAGTTTTTCAGTCTTCTGTGAGCCAGAGTCGTTAATTTCAGAACTCTGCGGACAGTTGAAGCGCGCGATGCTGTCAGCCCGGCTGCCTGTTGTTCAAAACGGGTAATATCTGACCGGGCATTTTTAATTGTCCTATCTGTTGTACCTGCGTTCAGGGAAAGGCTCTGGGCGATAAGTAGAACAGTCAGGAATACGATTCGAATTATTTCTTTCATAAAAGTGTAGAATCTCCGTCAGGCATTTCATGGGCAGTTAACGTACTGATATGGAAAACAGCTAAGCTTACCAGACGCTGTTGTCAATGAAATGCTTTTCAGAAGGGAAGATTTCGGGGTCGTTTTCCGCCAGGTTGTACACTTTTATCTTTTTCGTGATTCCGTGACGATTTCGTGAATGTGTTTTAAGTAACACCCTGAAAATAATCCTAAAATACTTAACATAGTTGATGGAGAAGAGTGAACTGTACTGCCGGCGAACATTCACGAATTCAGGCTTACAGGAAAAAGAAAAAGGCTAAAAAGTGAGGATCCTGTATCCTTTTTCAATATATTTGGACATGGCAGGATGGCCGGACATCTCACCGATAAGGGCAATCTGTTCATCTTCAATTGGTTGGACGACTTTTAATTTGTTGGAGCAGGCTTTACATGCACCGATAATCAGTCCTTTTTTCTTTACTTTTGTATAGAGATTGTTAAGAAAATGACCCGACTGTGTCATTTCCGGAACGAGTTTTACGGCTTCACCTTCAAGAATAATTTTACCCTCCATACCCCTGGCATCCAGATCCAGGCTGTTCAGCAGCACATGTATAAAACAGAGGGGATCGCCGCGAAAGGCAAAAAAAATAACTTTTTCCATTGTTCTATCTCCTGGTTATGGTGTTTAGTGCCTTACTCTTGAATTTCTGTCCTAAAAAACAAGAAATCAGGGAAGGTGTTTTGAAATTAAATGGTTAGGTTTATTTTTAACGCACTTATACCCCCTTGTGGGGTGTTAGTTTGTGTCTGTCTATAAATGGCTTTTTATGCCCGATTCCTGCATTACTACGAACAATAAAAATGCTCACATAGATTATAAATCCTAACATCATAGTGTGTTGTGTCAAGAAATAATATGATGAATGCTCTGTCTTCTGCAAGGGTTAAAGTTGAATTCAGGAAAAATGGAAAAAGCAACGGGAAGTGGAGAAAAAGCAAGTTTTTACAGGGCCAGTATTCTTCCGGAACTCCTTGTGTTTCAGGCAAGTTACCGGAAATTCCAGTTTGCCAGGCATTTTCATGATGAATTTGCTTTGGGGGTAATGGAATCTGGAGTGCAGAAAATATTCTGCCATGGTCGGGATTATTTTGCTCCGACTGGTAGCCTGATTACGGTAAACCCGGGAGATATTCATGATGGGTGTTCTGGGGACGGTGCCAGTTACAAGTACAGAATTTTGTATATTCCCATGGAATTGATGCAGGAGGCAGGTTCCGTGGGAAGTGGAAAAAACCGGGAAATTTTTTTTAGAACACCGGTTACCCATGATCCTGCTTTTGCTATTCAGCTTCGACGGTTGCATTGTATGCTGGATGAACCATCATGGAAGGATCTTAAAACTCAGCCATTCATGCCTTTTGGGTACAGACAGAGTAATAAAAATCAGGCTTCGGCAGAAAAATTTTCAACAGTGGAATTTTCAGGTAAAAAAGAATCTCTAGAAGTTCAGACATTTTTTTACTCTCTTCTCCTCACCTTTATTTCACGCCACGGGATTGAAAAAAATGATTGGCGTAAAGAACAGGTTTTTCCCTATTCCGTCATGCGGGCTACGGAATTCATAAATGACAATTCGGAAAAAAAATTATCCCTTGATGATATTGCCGCCGCAGCCGGACTGTCTCGCTTTCATTTTTTGCGTGTGTTTAAAAATGCTACCGGAATGTCACCTTATGCATATCTCCTGCACAGACGGTTGCAACTGGCAAAGGAGGGAATAAAAAAGAAAAAATCCCTGGCTGATGCGGCCATAGATGCTGGATTTGCGGACCAGAGCCATCTTTCCCGCAGATTCAAGGCTGCATATGGAATCACTTTGAATCAATACCGGAAAACGGTGTGTTGAACCTTCAGCAATATTGTTCAAGATCAGTAGATACGATGGTGGTAAAGTAGAATTCATGAAAACATACGATAAGTACCCCGCCACCGAAAATGATCGTTTAAATCAGCTTGGAGCCGGTTTCAGGGCCAATGTTGTTGTTGCGGCAAGTGTTGGTGCATATGGCAGTGTACTGGGACTGATGGCTGCCCAGAAGGGGCTCACCTGGTATCAGTTGCTCCTTATGAACCTCTCTGTTTTCGCCGGCTCAGCACAGTTTGTCATGGTGGATATGTGGGTTCCACCTCTGCCCCTTTTTGAAATGACTCTGGCTGTTCTTGTTATTAATATGCGCTATCTATTGATCGGGGCATCTCTCAATCCCCTGTTTCGTGGCCGCTCCCTGCTCCACAAACTGCTCTTTATGCATCTTGTGGCCGATGAAAACTGGGCGATGACCATGGGCCGGTTTTATCGTCAGCGGACAACCAGCTATTTTCTGCTGGGAGGCGGGTTGTGTGTTCAGGCTGCCTGGTGCCTTGGGACACTGACAGGGCACAGGTTCGGCGCGGTGCTCAGTAATCCTGAAAAATATGGTCTTGATTTTGCTTTTGTGGCAGTTTTTACTGCTCTTGTTTTCAGTTTCTGGCGAGGTCGGCAGGATTTTCTCCCCTGGGTAATTACTGTTTTTCTGGCTGTAATCACGGAAAAAATCATTCCGGGAAAATGGTATATCCTGGTGGGTGGAACAGGAGGCGCGCTGGCTGCTGCGCTTTTATCGTCCGGCAATGATCAGCAGGGAGAAAAAGAAGATGGAAAATAATAAAACAGTCTTTCTGGCAATCTTTGCGGCTGCCCTGGTTACCTATCTTCTTCGTGCATCGGGATTAATTCTGGCAGATTACTTTCCAAAGAAGGGAAAGTTTAAAAAATTCATGGATGCGCTGCCCGGAACGATTCTTCTGTCTCTCATAGTTCCCGCGGCAATTTCCGCAGGGTGGAGCGGGTTGGTGGCGACTGCCTGTACTGCGCTGTGTAGCCTGAGAACCGGAAATGTCTTCGTCTCCATGGTACTTGGGGTTGCTCTTGTCGCGGTGGGAAGATGGTGGCAGGGACAATAAAATATCAACGATACCACAGAGTAGCCTTTGTCGAGCCTGACACTTCTTAATCGAAAAAAATTGACATAAATCAAAGAAAAAATCAGTTAAAGAATATTAAATAATACGAATCTGTGCTACACTGGATTGGATGAATTTCATGTTGTTCCAGGAAGAATCTCGTTCGTCATCAAAAACAATCTACAAGGAGGAAGCGATGAAAAAAGCCGCATTTGGCATTGTGGTGGGATGTGCAGTCCTGCTGTTCATGGCTGGCAACACAATGGCGGGTGACAAGTGTATAGAATGTCATACCGCAGTTTCACCGGGAATGGTAAAAGATTTCCAGGCAAGTGAGCATGCAAAAAATGATATCACCTGTTCAACCTGCCACGGAACTGACCATTCTACAGCCCAGGATTACAAGAAGGCACGGTTGCCCGATGAGAAGGTGTGTGCCGAATGCCATGAGGAGCAGTTTGACCAGTTTGCCCATGGCAAGCATAATTTTGGTTGGACGACTCTGAATGCCATTCCCGGGACCCATCTTGCCCCCGATGAGCTGATTGAGGGTGGCCGTGGCTGTGGTGGTTGCCACAATATGGGTATCAGGACGGAAGCGCAGAAAAAAGAACAGTTGGATAAAGGCTATCGCTATCAGAACAATTCCTGTGACGAATGTCATACCAGACATACATTCTCCAAAAAACAGGCACTGAATCCCCGTTCCTGTCAGCAGTGTCACATGGGATATGATCATCCCCAGTGGGAGATGTGGTCCAGTTCCAAGCATGGTATGCGCTGGTTCGCCAAGCAGAACGGTGACTTACCGGAAAGTGCTCCGGCACCGACCTGTCAGACCTGTCATATGGCTGACGGTAACCATGCCAACGAAACCGCCTGGGGTTTTCTCGGAGTTCGTCTGCCGCTGCCGGATGACAAGCAGGCCGCTGCGGACAGGGTCACCATCCTGAAAGCACTTGGTGTTCTTGATCCGGAAACCGGTAAAGCGACTCCGATTCTTGATGCAGTCAAGGCTGTGCGTATGGCCAAGCTTGATCAGGAATCCTGGCAGAAGGAAAGAGACAAGATGCTGAAGGTTTGTTCCCAGTGTCACTCTTATTCCTATGCCAAAGAGCAGCTTGACATGGGCGATTCAATCATGATGAAGGCTGACCGGTTGATGGCCGAGGCCATTGAGACCATTGCAGCCCTATATAAAGATGGAATTATCAAAAAACCGGCAAGTTATCCGGCAAATTATCCTTTCCTGCTGACCATGATGCATACCAATGGAGCAAACTGGGACAAGGATTTGGATAAACTTTCATATATCGATCAGGTGCTGGTGCAGATGTACATGAAGCACAGGATGCGGGCATATCAAGCCTTTTTCCATGTGAATCCTGATTATGCCTATTGGTATGGATGGAATGAAATGACCAAGGACCTCGGTGAAATCAAGGAACTTGCCAAATCCATGAGGGCTCAGCATAAGAAGTAATCCGATTTTTTAATCGTTCAAATGACAGAAACAACGGCTGTTCCTTCTGGAGCAGCCGTTGTTTTGCTTGTGGAGCCTTATTTTTTTTAACAGGTGTAACAATGTGATGTTTTTCCTTGTTGACATCACTGAAAAAAATGGGGAAAACAACAAAAAACATAATGCAAACGATATGCTTGACCTGCATTTCTCATGGGGTCAGATTTTCATCTGGTTTTTGCACCCGGGGGGCATAAATTGTTGAGCCTTCCGGTCCAGTCATATTGGCTGGAATTAAGGTATCAGACACCAACTAACACCCCACAAGGGGGTATAAGTGCCATGGAAATAGATTTAACCATTTAATTTCAAAACACCTTCCCCTTTCTTGTTTTTTATGACAGAAGTTCAGGAGTAAGGCACTAATGGGTTCCGGGAGATATTGGATGGAAAAAAAATTAAAGATAAGCTGGTTTCAGGTACTGATTGCCTTACTGATTTGTGCTGGTTATTTCTTTTATTTTGTGAACCGGGCCCATGTGGATCTACAGATACAGGTAGAAAAACGAACTTTTTTTAAAATTTACTGGGTCGGGCCTGGAGAAAAGTATTCTGAGAAGCATCATGTGGAGGTTCTGGTAAAACCGGGAAGAGAGCAGTATCGGTTTTATCTCACCGATCTCGAAAAAGTCAGCAGACTGCGTATAGACCCCCAGGAGTACAGGGGAGTGAGCAGGATAAAAAAAATTGAGATCACCCAGAATGGGTTTCCTCCCATTTCTCTTGGTGAAAATAGCGGTTTCTCTGAGTTGCAGCCTGGACCACAGGTACAGGAAGCTGTTCCTGTCGAGAATATGCTGGAAGTACGTTCTTCCGGAAACGATCCCTTTTTTGAATATACACTGCCGGGCGGGCGGATTGAGAGTAACCGGATAATTTTATTGATCCGTCTGGGCGCGATTTTTCTTTTTATATGTATCGGTGGGATGTTTACCGGTCCTCTTCTGGAGGAGTACCGTTTTGTCCCCATGCTGCTGGTTGCAGCCATCACAATGGCGATTGTCATGGCGGGGACAAGCCGGCGTGATGTTCATCCGGATGAGCATGTTCATCTCGAAGCATCAAAATATTTCATGGACAATTGGATGCCGCCCCGAATTGAAGATGAAAAAATCCGCAACACCTACAGCCGCTACGGGGTATCCAGGCTGAACAATCATGAGGTGTATTATTTCTTTGCCGGAAAATTTGCTTCCCTGTTCTCTGATTTGAAACTCGATGATTACAAGATACTGAGGGCTTTCAATATCCTGCTGTTTATCTCTATTCTTCTTGTCACCATCATCTATACTGAATCACGGTTGGTGGCATTACCGTTGTTGCTTTCTTCCCAGGTCTGGTATCTTTTCAGTTACTGTAACTCTGATGCATTCAGTCTGTTCATTGCTTTTATTGCCGCCTGGCAGCTTACGGGTTCCGAGACCCTGTTGAAACGGTTTCTGATCGAGAGGCCACGGTGGAAGACTTTCGGGTATGGCCTGATTATCGGTTTATTTTTCGGTCTGGTTCTGCTGCTGAAAAAAAACTATTATCCGTTTGTATTCTTTCTTATTGGGACACTGCTGTTTTTCTGCTGGAGCAGGCGATATGAACTGAACCCGAAGCGGTTTTTTATCCGGCTGACGGCTATACTGCTTATCGGGGGGATCTTTGCAGGAGCACGGGTTTATCTGGATTATAAAGTGAATGGTCCTGAAAGAGATGCTAAAATCATGGCCATGCGGGTAAAGCTTACGGAACCGCTTTTTAATCCGACAACGGATCTTAACAAGCAGTATGCCTACCTGCGAATGAAAGAAAGAGGGGTGACCCTCACAACTATTATCAATGTTCACCGCTGGTGTGAGAAATCCTTCAGGAGTGCATTTGGCGTATTCGGTTACTCAACAATTTCGGCGACTCATGTGTTCTATGATAACCTGAGGTGGCTGCTTCTCGGTTTCTTTCTGTTTGTTTCCGCCAACCTGCTTTTCTTGGGGAACTGGAGAATCAGAGCCGTTTATCTCTGGGGACTGGTACTCTCTGTGGCGTTAATCTGTGCGTCCATTTATCATTCCTGGACAGTGGATTTCCAGGCCCAGGGGAGATATCTCTTTCCGATTTTCCCGATACTGGGAAGTGTTCTAGTCTGTTCCAGAGATATCCTCTATAAAAAAGGGCTGTCCCTTCTGGTCTTTATCATTTTTCTCATGGCCTGTTATTCTTTTGTTGCGGTGGGTCTTGCAGAAATACCCGGACCAGGGACACTGTGATTGTTTGAAAGGACAATGGTCTTTTTATACAGACCTGCGCAGGGCCAGTACTACATTGGCGCCGAAAATGAGTAAAGCTCCGCACCAGCCTGCCACTGTGAGAGGTGGGTCCGCCACGAGAACCGGGCCGATGAGAGCAGCCAGTAGAATCCGTGTTGAGGAAATAATGGATCCTTCTACGGCAGTAACATACCTGAACCCGTAGGTCAGAAGATACTGGCCTAACACACCCGCGGCTGAACAGGTGAGGAGATAGAAGAATTCCAGAGGGGTGGGGAGGAAAATGGCGTTTCGGAAAAGGAGAAACATGCCCAGGGAACCAAAGCCGAACATGAAGAGAAGGATGGTCTGAGAGTCATGGTATTTCCGGCTGACATTGAGGTAGACCATGGCTCCGGCCGCCATGATTCCTGAAGCCAGGCCCCAGTAATTATATCCTGCTGCAGTCGACTCTTGCGGTGCGAGGATCATCCAGACACCGGTAAAGGCAACTCCTACAATGAGTAGAGCAAAAAGATCCCGCTGGTTTTTGAGAAAAAACCAGGAAAAAAGAGCGACAAAAAGAGGATAAGTCATATTGAGGATATTGGCTTCCGCGACTGACCCGAAATTTATCGCTTTGTAGAAGCAGAAAACCGAAATCGTATTGGTGAGTGTTCGACCGATAAGATAATGGTATTTTCTTGGTTTGAAAGATTCTTTTCTGATCAGCATGGAGCTGGAGACCACTATAAATCCAAGAAGAAACCTGGCAAAAACAAAATAAGATGTTGCGATATCCGTGCGGGGGGCTGCCCAGCGGATGATGACCGTGGCCAGGTATAAACAGAAGGCTGAGCAGAAAACAGCGATCCAACCGAGAAAACTCTGTCTGGTTGTGTGTTGCGCGCGAAAATGTATACGAGCCATATTTTATAATTTTCCCGCAAAAAACCGTCTGAAACTGGAAATCTGTGGCTTGCTGAGCGTTGTTTCTGTAAATTCGCTGATGCTGGTTTCCCTCAGCTCAATTTTGATGGCTACTTTTTCCTTTTTGTCGACTGATCCCTGCTGCAGGGCCGGCAGGATAAGCTGCGGGTCATCGCCTGTGGAAAGAAACAGGTTCCTCCCGGGGCAGTTGATTCGCTTCAATGTTCCACCAATAAAGAGCTTGTCGAACTGCTCGGGGTGGAACAGTTGTAGAGCAGTGTACTGTTCTCAACCAAGGTTATGGTGATCGAAAAGATCTCAATGATACCGATACGTACCCCGGGATCTATACGTATCCAGAAGGGGAAATCACGTATTTCTGTCTCAATGGTCACTTGCGCCTGCACGCTTGAAGGACAGTGAGTCCATTGAAAGGATCCGTTTTCAAGACCTTCTCCTTCCGACCAGGTGTAAACCTGGAGAAAATTAAAACCATCTTCCCCCTGTTCTCTTTTTTGAAACTGTTGCAGGGTTTTGTCCGAAAACCTAGTCCGGTGGGCCTCTTCCACTCGTTTTGTCCAGTTTCTCAGATAGGTACGGCTGGTTCCCGGTCCTTCAATGACAGCCATCAGTGCCTGGGAGAATTGTTCAGAGGATTTCTCCCAGTCAACCCATTGCTCGGCGGTTTTTATCGCTCCCTGTTTTAACCGCTGCAGTTCATCCACATTCCTTTTCAGTTTCTGCAGAAGCCGGACGACCATTTCTTCATGGTCTTTTGGGACAACATAACTGTTTTCTCCATCGATAATATATTCGTCATGTCCGGTAACGTCATAGACTATGGCTGTCCCACCACAGTGAAACATCTCCAGCGGAGGGCCAAACATTCCCTCGATATAACTCAGCTTGACCAGGACATCGCAGGACCTGTATATGGAGGGCGTTTCGTGGATCGGTATCCGGGAAAAGATTTTGTCGACTCCTGGAAATTCGCTTACATCAGAAGAGGTAAGCAGCCATATTTCATCAGCGCCCGCTTTTTCTGCCAACTTAATTGAGCAGGGGACATTTTTAAAATCAACATCCACCGGGCCTTCAATCAGGACGCGCAGTCGCCCTTCCTCTATTGGTGCGATACTCTCAGCCCTGGTATTGTACAGATCCTTGCGGATACCGTTTCGTACCAGATATGAGGTTCTGTTATAGTTTTTTCGCAGGTAATCCTGTATCCATCCGGCCTCGGTAATGACAGGGATATTGCAACTGTAGGTGGATTCACAATAGTGCTGCCAGAGAGCAAGATCCCTTTTGTCGTGATGGTTCGGGGTTTCTTCAGGGAAGAAACGGGATTCAATGGACTGGACAAAATAGATATAATGCTTCCCGCGCAACCGGTGGAGGAGAAAAGGTGACTTCCACCATGTGGCGATGACGATATCAAAGGTTTCGGTTGCGGTGTCTTCAAGGGAGAGCCAGGTCAGTTTTTCGGCTTCCGGGTGCCAGCTGTATCGTTCCGGAGGAATGGAACTTTCGGTAATTATCGTAATCCGGTGCCCACGATTCTGCAGTCTTGTGGCGTGTTCAAAGATAACATAAGTACCACCGCTGATGTCGGGAGAGCCGAGAAGAAAGGATATGGATAAGGTCATCTGTATCTGGCCTGGTGGAATTAATTGATTATTCCCGGTTCAGTTCATGAAGCATTTTTTCGGGGGGCAGTTTTCTGATCACATTGCGAAGGTGATCATAAAATTGTTTTGATTCAAAATCCACAAGAATATCAGCGACAGTTAATGGGCGGGCCATGGACAATCCCTGCAGGGATCGACAACGACTGAGGGCTACATAGGTCTGCCCGGTTTCAAATGCGCCACCACCAAGATCGAGGTGAACTTTTTCGATGGTCTTTCCCTGGCTTTTATGGATGGTCATTCCCCAGGCTGGTATCAGGGGAAACTGAATATAGGCTCCCGTCTCTGTCCGTTCAATCTGTAAACTGTGTTCGTTCCAGCCATAGTGATACTCACTCCACCTGACTCTGCCCACATCAACAATCCTGCCCGAATCGGCAAGCTGGACAAATATCTTCTCGTCCAGCAGTCTCTGTACTCTGCCTACGGTACCGCTGACCCATCGTTTGGCTGCATCGTTTTTTGTAAACATTACCTGGGCACCGCGTTTGAGCGTCAGATCCATGGGAGAGGGAAACTGCCTGGACTGAAAGCGGCCAAGCAGTGTCCCCGTGTAGGTTTTCTCTGGAGAATTGATGCTGGCTAGCTCCCGAAAATTGCGGGAACTGATTTCATTGTTGCGGGGAGAAAGCCAGACGGCACCCGGTGGTGGTGTTGAAGTAATTGTGCAGCCACCATTCAGGGCTGCCAGTGTCTGAGGCAGGTCGACACCTTCACGCAGCCGGCTGAGAATATTGACGAAATGCTGATCAGACTGACGGTAGGTTTTTGTAAGTTCCACGGCATAATAGGTTGTTTCCCGCAAACATTTCGCATTGTAGAATTTAGCGGACCCATACACTGTCTGGTAAAGTGAGCGGGTAGAGGCTCGTACTATCGGCGGAAGCTGAAACATGTCCCCCACCATGATGACAGGCAGACCGCCGAAAGGTTTATCAATATTACGGTTCAATCGTAAAAAACCACTCACACCATCAAGAAGGTTGGCTGTAACCATTGATATTTCATCAATGATGAGCAGTTTTGCCTCCTGAATATCTTTTCTTTTCGGAACATGGCGGATATCTTTTTTTACGATCCAACCGGGTGGCAGCAGACAGAGGGAGTGAAGGGTCTTGCCGCCGACGGTAAGAGCAGCCATGGCGGTGGGAGCTCCAAGAAGTACGGATCCACTGAATTCATTGACCATCCATCTGACAAAAGTGCTCTTGCCGGTACCAGCTCCTCCCGTGATGAAGATAAGGGGGAATTCTTTTTCAATCAGTTTTTTTACCAGCTTATATTCGGGTAGAACCTCGATTGAAGAGAGATCGAACTCAGAGCTGTTATCAGGAGTGAGTGTGGCAATCCTGTCACCGCTGCAGGTTCGCTTTCGATTTTCAAGTCCCGTGTTTTCATTGCCCCTGCCGGTCATCTTGTTAAAGACAAATCCTGCCGCCGAAGCCAGGGCTAATAGGGTAAATGGTTCCATACAGGCCCGTAAAAATTTATTATGGTCGAAAATCAGCCTGACTGTTGATCATCAAAAGATGTGTCTGTCTGAGTAGGCGAATTTAGTGCCTTACTCCTGAATTCCTGTCATAAAAAACAAGAAAGGGGAAGGTGTTTTGAAATTAAATAGTCAGGTTTATTCCCATGGCACTTATACCCCCTTGTGGGGTGTTAGAAATCATCTACCGCCCCGGAGGGCGATCATTCGTAGATTCAGGTATTTTGTCTTATTTCCCGGAAGATGTCACCAGAATTTTGCACTTTTTCGGAGATCTTCCACAATCAGGTAGAGGGCGGGGACAAGAGCCAGGGTGATGACAGTGGCAAAAACGATACCGAAACCCAGAGAAATAGCCATGGGGATGAGAAAGCGCGCCTGGCGGGATGTTTCGAGCATCATTGGAGCCAGGCCACCGAACGTGGTCAGGGTTGTCAGCAGAACAGGACGGAATCGGCGAAGAGCCGCAAGCTGTATTGACTCAAAAGAATTTTTTCCACCTGTCCGTTGCCGGTTGGCATAATCAATCAAAACAAGGGAGTCGTTGACGACAATTCCCGACAGGGCAACGATTCCCATCATGCTCATCAGGCTCAGATTGTATCCCATTATCTGGTGGCCGAGAACGGCACCCACCATACCGAATGGGATGGCCAGCATGACAATAACCGGCTGAACATAGCTGCGAAATGGAATGGCAAGAAGAAAATAGATACCTCCCAGGGTAAAAAGGAAACCGGTCGCCAGACTTGACAGGCTTTCCTTTCGGTCGGACTGCCTGCCACGGTATTCGTAGCCAAGACCGGGAAATGCCGCCGCCAGTTCCGGCAGTGTTTTTTCGTTCAGGACCTTGAGTATTCGTGATGTCACACCAAGGGGTGTGACATTGGCAGATACGGTTACAGTCCTGTTGCCGTTTCGTCGTTCTATGCTGGTATAGCCTCTGTTTCTGTCAGTTTCGACAATTTGACGCAGGGGGACAAATGATCCTGACGGGGTTCTGATCAGGAATGATTCTATAGTATATTCGCTTGATCGTTCCGATTCCGGTAACCTGATCCTGATCGTTATTTCATCGCTGTCCCGCTGTTGCCGAAGGGCAATGACACCCTGGAATGCATTTCGAATCTGTCTACCGACTTCCGTGGTGTCGAGGCCCAGGCTTTTTCCCTGTTCATTTACCTTGAAAGTGAGCTGGATCTTTCCATTATTGGAGCCGCTGTCGACATCTTTTGTGGCCGGAAATTGTCTGAGTTTTTTCGCGAGCATCTCACTGGCTTCCGTGAGAGTTTCCCTGTTTCTGTGGCTCAGTTCGATGGATATTGCCGCCCCCCGTCCAGGACCGCCCCGGTCGGCCTCAAAGCGAATCGACTGGAGAGACGGCAGTGGCCCGACCTCTTTTCTCCACAGTTTTGTCACCCGGCCGGTTGTCAGCGGTCTGATTTCCGGTGGAGTGAGATAACCATTTATTTCAATACGATTGCTGTTCACAGTGGATGAGATGCCTTCAAGAAGCTGCTTGTCACCATGGGCTGCCGCCACGCGTTCAAGCGCAGAGACAAGCCTGTCGTGGACCTGCCTGATTTCCCGGGAAGGACTGCCGTAGGGAAGGGTTGCGGTAACAACGGTGCGATCAGACTCCACCCTGGGCATGAGAATCAGGCCCATGCGGCCACTTTTTACAAAACCGGCCGTAATGATGAATATTGCAATCAGAAAAGAAACTGTAAAATATTTATAACGCAGGAGAATAAGTAAGATTTTTCCGTAAATATTGTTGATGCAGCGGTTTATGAAATGTCCGAAATGTTGCTGCTGGGTCTGGATAAAGTGGAAAAGGAAATTTCGGGATTTTTTTCTGCTGTGGGCCAGGTGGGCGGGAAGGATAAGCAGGGCTTCCAGCCAGGAGAGCAGAAAGACGGTTATCACAACCAGGGGGATGACACGCCATATTTTTCCCATGACACCCGGAACAAGAGCCAGAGGGAGAAAGGCCACGATATTGGTGAGAATACTGAAGGCGACTGGAACAGCCACGTCCCTGGCTCCAAGAATGGCAGCGTCTACATAATTGAGGCCCCTCTGGCGGTATTCGTAAATATTTTCACCGGCGATTATGGCATCATCGACCACTATCCCCAAGGCAATGATGAAGGCAAACATGGAGACCAGGTTGATGGAAATATCGTAGAACGGAAGAAAGAGCAGGCTGCCGAGAAAGGAGATGGGAATACCCATGGTTACCCAGAAGGCGAGTTTCAATTCCAGGAAGAGTCCGAGAAGGATGAGTACCAGGGCGAGTCCAAGAAACCCGTTTTTCAACAGCAGTTCAAGGCGCTGTTTATAGATTTTAGAGTGATCACTGGAAAAGGACCAGCTGACTGCCGGTGGCAGGTCCGTACTGATTTCTTCCATAACTTCCCGGGCTGCAGAAGAAACGCCAATAGGGGTTTCCCGGCCGACTCGAGCGATACGAAGCTGCATGCTCCTAGAGCGATTATATGTTGCATAATGATCAGAATCACCAAATATTTCCTGAATCTCGGCAATGTCGTCAAGATACAGTTCAGCCCCGCTGGCAGAAGTGATTATGGGGATACGGCCGAAATCAGCGCCACTGATTCTTCTGTCTTTGACTCTGAGCAGGATCTCACCGCTTCGTGTTTCAATTTTGCCACCGGGAATTTCGATGGAACGGTTCCGGAGAACCGTTGCGATCCCTGCCAGCGTGAGGTTGTATCTTCGCAGGTTTTCCATGGGCACCGATATCTCTATTTCCCGATCACCACCCCCCAGGAGTTCAACCTGGGAGATATCCTTGTGCTTCAGAAGACTGTTTCGAACCTGTCTCGCCGTTTCAAGAAGAGCAAGAGCAGGTATATTTCCGTAGATATTAAGGCGTATAACCTGTCTTTTTCGGGTTGCCAGAGATATTACAGGATCTTCAGCATCCAGGGGAAAACTGCTGATACTGTCCACCGCCTGCTGGATCTCTCGGATAACTCTGCCCGGATCCGCATCTTCCAGCAGCTCTGCCCGGATAAGTGCACTGCCTTCAAACGCCGTAGCTGTGATTTCACCGACTCCCTCCAGGCCGTCAATAGCCTCTTCGACTGCCAGAATAAGGCCCTGCTCCACTTCTTCCGGTCCAGCACCTGGATAGGGAATTCGGATGGAGACAAGATCCAGCTCAAAGGCGGGAAACACTTCCTGCCTGATTTTGGTCGACATGAAAAAACCGCCCAGGAGCAGGACCAGCATGAGCAGGTTCGGAGTAACCCTGTTATGGACCATCCAGGAAATGATCCCTTTTTCCTTTCGGGAGCCTGCGGGTTCGATCACCTAGTCGCCTCCCCGGATTTTTTAAGGATTTTATCGCGGAGTTTCAATGCCATTCCGGCAACCGGCGCTGAAAGGGATGTGGTTATAATTCGCTCGCCTTCCCGGATATTAGAAGAAACAAGCACCTGTTCCCTGTTGCTGAAGATAATGTTAACCTTTCTGACCTGCAGGATGTTGTCATCTGACAGAATATGGACAGTATTCCCTTCATGGAGATAGCGACGGGAAAGAGGAATCACGCGGGGAAGCAGAGTTCCCTCGATTTTGGCACTGAGATAGGAGCCGAGGAGAAGTCTGGGGCTCTTTTTGTGAGTCTTTTTCAGGCTGAGTGGATCGTCAATGGAGACGAAGAGTACGGCCATTCGGCCCTGCTCTTCCAGTTTCGGAGCAAGGCGCAGGACCTGGGCTTGTCGGCTGGTACTGTTTCTGTTATTTATTTCCGTAAATACAGTAGCATGAGAACCAATTTCCCCGGGATGATCAGGAATAGTGATCCAGCGCAGTTTGTCCCTGGGGACCGTAAGTTTCAGCCAGTATTCATCGGTTCCCACCAGCCTGGCCAGAGGGATGGATTTTGTAACGAGAGCTCCGATATTGGTTGATATTGAAGAGATAATTCCGTTGAACGGCGCCGTTATCCGGGTTCGTTTCAGGTCCAGTTTTGCCCTGGCCAGTTTTGCCCTCGCACTTTCCAGGATGGCTCTCCGGTTTTCCAGTTGCGGTTTTCTCAACATGAGCTGTTTTTCGCTTTCGGTCGCTTCTTCATTGAGGATTTCAAATTCTTTCCGGGCAATAAGCTGATTTCCCATCTCCAGAGCAAGATCATTTTCAGCTTTTGCAACACTACTTTTCTGCTCTTGGATCTGCAGAAGGTAGTCTGCAGAATCGATGACCAGGAGTTCATCCCCTTTTTTTACATGTCCACCGGGTACAAAAGTCGGGGAGATTTTAACAATTTCTCCACTGACCTGGGCTGTGATGTCTATTTCTCTGGCCGGAACGACTGTTCCCATGGCATGGATAGTGACGCGGTAGGGGGTGTAGTGTGCTGTTTCAACTTCAACTGGATGTGGGTGTGGCAGTCTTTTTTTCGGTTTTGCTCCCGGAGCAGTGTTGAGGAAATGTATTGCAATAAGGCTGCCGCTGGCCAGAACGAGTATGCAGAAAAAAATCTGCACTAATACCGATATGATTCTGCGTTGATTTTCCATTTTCTGAAATACATGTTTGCCCGCATTTTTCTTCGGTTCAGGCGGTGTCAGGTTCGAGGTTTTGGAGAATTGTCACTACCCAGAGGGTGGCCGCCAAGCGCTCTGTACAAGCCGATTCTGTATTCAATCTGCAGGCGTCTGGCCTTGAGCAGGTTGCGCTGTAATTTCTGGTGGAACAGCAGGGCCTGAAGGACGCGCTGGTAGTTTTCCACCCCCTGCCTGTAGCGAATGGAAACATGACTGACAGTGCTCTCCGCAAAATGAAGCTGTCTTACCAGGCTGTCAATGATTTTCTGCTGTTCCTTTTCTCTTGCAAGATTATCTTCCACTTCAAGGATTGCCTGGAGAATAGTCTGACCATATTGGTAGAATTGCTGTTTGGCAAGTGCTTCCTGTCTATTGACTTCTTCTTTTCTCAGGCCTCCGTCCAGCAGGGGAGCTGTGAGATTGGCCAGGAGATTTGTGAACCAGTTGTCGAAAAGTTGACTTGCCCGTTCAGCCGTGCTTGAAAGCTCTGCGGATATACTTAGCCTGGGCAGTCGGTCGGCGATGGCGGATGCAACCCTTTTCCCGGCTGCCTGGAGTCGCAGGGACTCTCGCTCTATGTCGGGTCGCCTGGTGAGGAGTTCTCCTGGAATTCCGGTCTGTGGTAGAGGCGGGAGGTGTGGCAGACTGGTTCCGGGATTGAAATGATATGTTCCTGGAACTTCCCCCAGGAGCAGGGAGAGCTGATGTTCCAGCAGTGAGATGTTCTGTCGCATTACCGCAAGTTCTTCGACAGTACTTTCAACCAGTTGACGTTGTTGCAGCATATCAGGAGCCCCTGCAAGTCCTGCACGGAAGCGGGTTGTGATAAGATCCAGTATCCGGGAATTTGTTTCATGCTGTTTCTGCAGGAGCCGAAGTTGCATGGTTGTTTCCACCAGGTTGTACCAGGTTTTTGCCACCTCCGCGGCAAGAGTTATTGCGGCGGTTTGCAGATCGGCTTGGGAGGCCTCAGCTTCAAAAACAGCGGCATCCCGAGCCGCAGCCAGTCTGCCCCACAGGTCAACCTCATAGGATGCAGCCAAGCTGAAATGAAACGAGTCTGCTGAATTGTCTCTTGTGTAATCGTGTTTTGTTCCAACCTTTCCCTGGGTATCCAAAGAGGGCACCAGGCGTGCCCCGGTCTGCCGGGCTGCCGATTTTGCGGCTGAAAGACGGTTTCTGGCAATATGAAGAGAGAAATTATTGGAAAATGCCCGGTTGACGAGGTTGTCCAGACCGGGGTCATGGAATGAAAGCCACCAGCCTGATTTTACAGCTTTTTGCCCGGTCATGGAAAATGAAAGGGGCAGGTCGAGAGGTGGATTCGAAGGTACGGATGGATTTTGAACGCAGGAGAGGCAACAGGCAAAAAGCAGGAAAGAACAGAAAAAACGGTGCAGAAAACGGGGAGAATATTGTGCCATAGATGGTTGGTCACCCCTGGAAAATAAAGAATTTTCTAACAATATAATTTATCATTACAGCTGTGACGATATTGGAACAGAAAGCATACGTGGTCAGCACTCCAAAGCGTTTTATGAGTATTCCCATAAGCATGGTGCCGAGGAAGACACTGATGCCTGAGACAGCATAAAAGAGGAGAATTTCGATTATCACAGGATAGCGTCCTCCCTGGAAGACCCAGAGAACATTGGTAATGTAGGCCACCATGTTGGCAATGAGAAAACCGAGAAAATTACCAATCATGGAGTTTCTTGCCCTTGTTGCGTCATTGACCTTATGTATGGAGAGCTTGAAAAAACGTACTGCATGGTCTTTTTCCTGCAGTGAGGGGAAAATTTTCCAGGCAATGAAGTGGAAGATGATAATATGGGTAAGTGTAGCCAGTCCCCCGGCTATTCCGTATTTAATAAACTGAATAATGGCTGTGGAATCGATATTCATCTGTGTCGTGTATTAATCTTCAGGGACACTTGGAGCTGTGTTTTATGATGAGAGTAAAATGGGTAAATGGTCAAGATTTTTACAGGCTCTTTTGTCTGTTTCACAGAGTTGAGTTCTGTAAAACACACATCTATACCAGATCTCGGCATGAAAAACCACTCCAGTCATCGCTGGGGAATACAGGATCAGTCCGCATTGCTCATGAACAATGTACTCGTTTTGATCTGGCTTTATAGATTCACAAAGTCAGCAAAGCTGGTACTGTTTTCAAGTTAACACATTGTTCACGGAGATCAGTCCAGATGGGAGGAGTGCGGAGTAGGGGAATCATTCCTCCATCATTTCCGAAAAAGGTCCAATCCCTTTACTGTGTACTGAATCAAGCAACTCCCTTGGGTTATGGAGAAAAGCATCAATCTCCGGTTTTTCGAGATCCATGCATTCATCGTAGGTAGTGATGAGGTTCTGGTGACTCCAGCGGGTCAGGTAATAGATGATCAGTTCGGGCAGACGGGTGTAAATGGTTTCTTCGGGCATGGGATCAATAAAGGAAGAAGCCTCCAGGCGTGCGGAAGAGAGGACCTGGGATTTATAGAAACTGTTTAAAAACATGAGCTCCGGGGGCAGGTCTGCCTTGAGTCCAAATTTTCGTAAAAAACGAAGCAGTATGATAAGAGCCTTCTTCCCGCTGTTGGCCATGAGATAGGGCACATAAATTTCTTTTGGTGTACTGAGCTGGAGGTATGATTTTATGGTGAGGATGAGGTTCGCCAGATCCACCGGATTTTTGTCGACAAAATGAATGGTTTTTCCTCTGAACTCGTCCCGGTTGTTCAGGATGTGTTCAATGAAATAGGGGAGTTTTCTTGCGTTGGAATAGGAATGCAGAGTGTTCTTCCTTGTGAAGAGAACAGGCATGGATTGGTCCGCAATGGAAAAGAGCAGACGGTGAAATCCCTGGATTTTATGGTCGTGAGCTCCATAGACCACAGCCAGTCGCACACAGGAGCAATCCAGACCTTGATCCCGGCTCATAAGACGCAATGTTTCCTCTGCCATCAGTTTTGATTTGGCGTAGTTGGACATTCTTGGTACCAGGGGCAGGTAATCCTCTTCTTTCAGATCTATACCTGCGGGCAGTGTGGCGGCTGAACTGATATGGATATACGGAATGTTGAGAGCGTTTGCAGCCCGGGCAAGATTGAGTGTTCCGAGATAATTGACTTCAAAGGCCAGCTGGCCATCGGAACTGAGCGTGGCCATGGCAGCGTTGATTATAAAATCCGGTTTGACAGAAGAGAGGTAATCGCGGATATCGGCCTCTTCACGAATGGACAGTTTTTTGCTGCTGGGGGCGCGAATATCTACAGTTTCAGCATGTTTTGTCTTATAATAGTTGACTATTGTGCCGCCAATCAGGCCTGAACCACCGACCAGGACACCAGTTTTTTTTCTGGCCATATTTATGTCCGGCAAAATGCAAGGGAATCCATGGGCCACTCTAAAAGTTACTGTTTTCCAGGGGCCCACAGGCTATTTCTTCTTTTTATTAAATAGTTGGAGTTTGCACAAGAAAAATAAACTGTTCATAAAATGAAAAAATAACTTTCCATTTCATATCAGGTTTTTTTTTGGTTTTTTATTTCAGTAACGGTAACATTGGACATACCGGACATGGCTACACAACGGGATTTATACAGCATTTTCATCTGCTCAAATCCCTGTTCAATAATTTCCTCTTCACTGGGAGAGTGGTTTTCTTCCAGATTGTCGATTTGTCTTGAAGAACAACTGCAGCCGTTTTTTCCCGTTTCCCAAGTCTGTAGTTTTTTCTGCCTGCTCTTTTTGTTCATGTTTAACTCTCATGTATATTTTTTATAAAATCAGTTGTATGTAATATTTTCACTATCTTATTTAAGTGAATCTCAGGGGCGTTGCGGATTCGTGTATTATTGAGAACTGATGCTGTTTTCGGGAAAATAAAGTATTGCCGGATCCCGCAGCCAAGTTCGTCCAAAATGCGGTAAAATATCTCTTGTTCTACGGATATTTGTCTAAAAGAGTACGAATTTCAGTGGCTGGAAGCAACAGTTATTTTCTTTCTCATGCTGTAAATATGAGTACCTCGGTTATGAATTTGTATGTTATTGTTGAATGAATTAACAGAGATCAGGAAATTTTTTCAGAGCATGAGGGATTATTGTGCTGGATAGATGGGCGTTGCAACTGGTGAAAAAGCCGTTGAATGCGGGAGCGGTTATCCTGGCTCGTCACAGTGTCAGTGCGGACTCCGTAACCGTGGCCGGTTTTGCTGTCGGGCTTCTTGCCCTGCCTGCTCTTTTTATGAAATTGTATTGGGTAGCCCTGGTCTGTATCCTGATAAACAGAGTAGCTGATGGGCTGGATGGGGCAATTGCCCGTATCCAGGGACCGACCGATGGAGGGGGATTTCTCGATATTACTCTGGATTTCATTTTTTACTCTTCAGTAGTTTTTGGCTTTGCACTGGCTGATCCTGAGCGAAACGGACTTGCGGCAACCGCTCTTCTCTTTGCTTTTGTGGGCACCGGGAGTAGTTTTCTGGCTTTTGCAATTATGGCAGAAAAACGTGGTCTGACAAATTTCAAATATCCCAACAAGGGTTTTTTTTATCTTGCCGGATTGGCTGAAGGAACAGAAACGTTGTGTTTTTTTGTTTTCTTTTGTCTTTTTCCCGGATTTTTTACTGAGTTGGCTTATACCTTTGCTGTTATCTGCATGATTACAGTGATTACAAGGGTGTCCGGAGGATACCTTGCACTAAGAAATGATGATTCCGGGACTGTTTGAGAGTATGACCGAAAAAAATGAAAGCAGAATAGATCGATCCATGAGTATTGTCGGAAAAGTCCGGAGCCTGGGTCATGTGGTGATCGAAGGAAAGGTGGAAGGAGATCTTGACTGTACAAGCATGAAGATTGTTCGGGAAGGAACATTACTTGGTGATATTCATGCTGAAGAAATAGAGTGTTTTGGAACTATTGAAGGAAGAATTAAGACCCGGAAATTCATCATGAGAAAAGATGGTTGCCATACGGGTACTGTGGAAACAACAGAGTTGCGAGTGGAGCCTGGAGCATTTTTAGACTGTGCCCTGCACGATGGGGGAGAGGTTTGTCCTTCAGGTATTGAGAAAGGGGGGCGGGAGGTAGCTGAAACCGGGGTCTCTGGGGAGTCAGTTGTTGACTGGGAAAGGTTGGCAGCTGTTTTCGAAAGTAATGCCCAGCAATGTATCATGGAGGTTCCCTGGTCCGAAAGAAGGGAACTGCTTCATCAGATTCTGACTCTTCTTGAAAAGGAAAAGCCCCTGATTAAAATCACTGGTGATCCTGGAAGTGGTAAGAGTACACTGATCGCCAGGCTCAAGGAGGTTCTGCCAGATGAAACAGATTTGTTCATACTTGAGAAACCTGTCGGTTCGGTAAGAGATCTTCTTTCTGCAGTCGCGGATTATCTTCAACTGCCTGTACTCGCTGATGACAGGCAGCGGGATATTGTCGGGAAGATCAAAGGTGTCATTGCACCAGATGGATGTATTCGCAAAAAAATGGTTCTGGCTGTAGATGATGCCCAGCTGATGTATCCTGCAACAATGGAGGGGTTATCCGTCTGCTCACCAGCGCCTATGAGGGTGGGGAAGCGCTGGTGCAGATTATTCTGCTGGGAACTGGAGAAATGGAAGGGAAGCTTGTTCATACAACCCGTGAATATTTTGAGGATGAAACCAACTGTCTGCTGGCTCTTGAACCTCTCTCCATAAAAGATACTTCCGAGTATCTTCGTCTCTGTCTTCAGATTGAAGTGGACAGGGAGGACCTGAATCCTGTGGATCTCCTTCCTTTTGAAACCCTGAAAAAGCTGTATACCGCAAGTGACGGAAATATAAGGCTGATAAATAATCTTGTCGCCGGGGCGTTTCGCAGAGCTTCGCAATCGGGTTCTCTCTTTGTTGCAGTACACCATATTCATCAGTAGCCCGAATTTCTCCCCGCTTTGCCAGGCAGATTTTTTAACCAGCATTTTGACTGGTGTATTCAATCCGGTTTTACCTAAATCCTGCACTTCGGGAACAAAGAAAAAATATTTATAATGTATAAACAGATAGTTATAATATTACAGTAGGGGCTGTACTACTCACTATCAGAGTGAGATTGTTTTTCTTTATTCCCTTGCCCTGGGGGATTGGCAATTTTATCGAATCTGCTTCGTTATCAAGTGCTTGAAGTATGTTAATACGTCTGCGCCCTTGATGCCTCGCATCTCCGAAAAACTTGCCAATTGCAGGATTTAGGTTTTAATCTATTTTATTCGTGGTTGCTGGGTAATCTAATGCAACTGCAAAGGTCAGGGAGTAGTGATGGATTCTGTATCGACACTTTTCTGGGGAGTTCTGTTCGGTGCTGTCGGGCTTGGCTTTTTTACATATGGAAGAAAACAGAGAGCTGTTGTTCCTCTGAGTTCGGGAATTGCACTTTGTCTGATTCCATATTTTATCTCGAACAGCTATCTGCTTGTGGCAGCAGGGTGTGTGTTGGTAATTGTGCCTTTTTTCCTGAAAATATGATTTCAGGGTAAATTATGAGCGGGAGGGGCGTATGGCAGATGAAAAACGTGAACAATCCGGCGGTATCGGACTTGCCGGTTTACCGAAAAACTGGTCTGTTGCCGTACAACTTGTAGGGACGTTCGGACTGGCGGTCTTCCTTGTCCTGTACTATGTCCTTGTTATGCAACCAAGGGATGTCAAGCGATATGAGGAACTCAGAGATTCTGTATTGTCTCTTGAAAAAATCATGATCAGCAGGCAGAGTCTGGTCACCCGTGAAACGGTAAGACGCCTGGAGGATCTGTATATTGCCGGAGTAAGTTACGAGACAGGTTCTCTTGTGAAGAGAGAATTGAAAAGGAATGTGAATTCTGCAGATCTTTCAAAGGAAATTGAAAAAAAACTCATATTTGCAACCAGGCTCCTTGAAGGTTTGAGGAGGAAAAATGAGGGAGTCGTGTCCGAGATGCTGACCTATAAAATCCTTAACAGCGAAATAAGTGATAAAATTGCGGAAAAAGCTGTGCGGGAGTGGCGGGGAAGAACGCTGGAAGAGATAGTGGCTGAGTGCAGGGATGCCCTGTATTTTGCAATTCGGCAGGCAGCCAGGGCGAAATGATTTTTTAAGGTATGTATCTTCATGTGGAAGGAGTTTGGCGGAAAAAAATGCGTAGAAAAACAAAAATAGAAATTGACTATCGAAACGATTGCTGAATCGGTTTTAAAGACGTGCGGGCACGTCTGAACAAAATGGCCACCGGCGAGGAATTTCATTTTATCTGTGACGGGAAAATGGCTGATAAAATCGAGCGCATTATCTTGCTCAACGGTGGAGAAATATCTGCAAAAGATACCAGGTCCTATGGTGTCGTCATTTCCATTCGGAAAAAATAGTATCCTGCTGAAATAATTCTGAAGTTTCAAGGGATTTCTTTTACTTTCAGAGTTCTGGTAAAATACGAAAACCGTAAAAAACAAGGTTTTATAGTGTTGATAGCGTAAATAAATGGCATAAAAGTTGACATGATCGTCATTTTTACGTATAATTTATAAAATAAGCTTAACTCAGTAAAGGTGTACGATGAAAATAGATGAAATAAACTACGCGATTATTAATCATCTCAGGGATGGCAGAATACCATTTAAGAAAATTGCAGATTCTCTTGCTGTATCAGAGGGAACGGTTCGGGCAAGGGTAAAAAAGCTGAAAGATGAAGGTGTTCTCGATATTACGGCTCTTGTTGATCCGGATGCAATACCTGACCAGAGCGTGGTGATGATCGGGGTCCGGTTGAAGGATATGGACCTTGTGAAGAAAGGGGAGGAGTTTTCCAAGCTGCGGGGAGTGATTTCCGTGTGTGTTGTAACCGGTCGTTTTGATTTGATTCTGACGGTTATGTTAACCAAGGAATTCACCATGCTTGAGTTTTATACAGAAGAGGTTTCAAAGCTTGAAAATGTCAGGGCTGTAGAGACATTTGTGGTCTATAAGAGTTTTAATCTCAAGGTTCCTCTGACGTTGTAGAAAAGCGGCATGGCCGGAACAAATGGCTCAGTAATTTATGCCCTCCGGGTGCAAAAAAAATGAAAATCCGACTGTGGCACAACAACCTTTGGTCGCGGGATTTTCTGATAAACAACTATGGATAACGTGACATGAAAAAAGAGAAAAAGACGGTTCTTCACGGTTTTCACCTGGAAAAAGGAGCCAATATGGCCTCTTTTGGTGGATATGATATGCCGCTGTGGTATTCCACCGGAGTTAAAGCGGAACATCTGGCTGTAATTCAGGGTGCCGGAGTTTTTGATACCAGTCATATGGCCGTGGTGATGGTGCGGGGCGACGGGGCAAGGGAATTGCTGCAGCGTTGTTTTACCAAGGATCTTGAAAGATCTGTCGGTCGCGGAAAAACACCTCTTATCATTGGCCGGTGTGTCTACGGCATTTTTCTCCACCCGGATGGAACTGTTATTGATGATGCCATTGTCTATCAGCTCGGTGTGAAAGAATATATGGTTGTTGTCAATGCTGGAATGGGGCCGATGGTGGCCGATCATCTGCTGAAAGCGGTGGAAGATGATACCCGGGTGGAGGACCTGACTGACAGGGTGGGGAAGATGGATATTCAGGGAATTGCCTCTGCCAGAATTCTGAAAAAAATTATGAGGGATCCGGAGACACTTTTTGAAGGGATGGTCTATTTTTCCTTCAAAGGTGGTTTTGGCAGTTTCCCCACAGCTGTTACCGAAACTGAATTACTGGATGGTACACGGGTTCTTGTATCCCGGACGGGATACACAGGAGAATTTGGTTTTGAGCTCTTTGTGGAAAGAGAACAACTCGAATCTCTCTGGAATCAACTGCTTGTTGCGGGAGAGGAATACGGAGTCATCCCTTGCGGGCTTGCAGCCAGAGATTCTCTACGGGCCGGAGCCGTTTTGCCCCTTTCTCACCAGGACATAGGTCCCTGGCCGTTTCTGGCCAATCCCTGGCAGTTTGCTCTTTGCTGGAATGACGATCAAAACGGTTTTACCAAGGATTTTATTGGGGCGGATGCTCTTCTTGAGGAAACAGATCTTCAGTATACCTATGCGTTTGCGGGTTTTGATCCGCGGAAAATCAGCAGTGAAGCCAGTTATGTAACAGATTCCGGGAAAAATAAAATCGGGACTATTCTCACCTGTACCACGGATATGGCAATTGGCAGACAGAATGGACAGATAGTTTCTATTGCTGAAAATACAGGGGATGAAAGAGGAAAGTCTTTTACACCCAAAGGGTTGTCGTGCGGTTTTGTTCTGCTGGAAAAAAAATGTGAAACTGGAGAGGAAATTTACCTTACTGATGGAAAGAGAAAGCTGAAGGTGGAAATACGAAGCGATGTCCGGCCGGGGAGAACCGCCAGGTTGCCCATCAGGACAATGGTTTGAGACTTGCAGAAAAATAAAAACCCAGGGAGGAATTGATGAAAGAGTTAAATGAGCTGAATTTACCGGAGGACCTGCGATACACTGAAGATCATGAATGGGCGACCACCGGAGGAGAAACTTTGAAAATCGGTGTCAGTGATTATGCCCAGGATCAGCTGGGGGATATCGTTTTTGTGGAGGTTCCGGAAGTGGGGGACAGTTTTGACAAGGGGGACGAATTTGGAACCCTGGAATCAGTAAAAGCTGTTTCCGAGCTTTATCTGCCCGTTGGCGGGGAGATTGTTGCTGTCAATGAAGCTCTGGAAGACAGCCCTGAACTGATCAATGAAGATCCGTATGCAAACTGGATTGTCGAAATAAAACCGGCGGATACCGGTGAGCTCGAACAACTCCTCACTGTTGAGGCATATCGAGAGATTTTGAAGGGGTAAAACCATGCGCTATTTACCGCACACAGACGAAGATGTTCAGGAGATGCTGAAGGCCGTTGGTCGAAAGAGTCTTGACGAACTTTTTGGTTCCATACCGGATGGATGCAGGATTGATGGGGAAATTCCTCTGCCGCCTGCTCTGGATGAATGGGAGTTGAAGAGTCATGCTGCTGAAATGGCGTCCATGATGAAGCCGGAGACAACTGTTTTGATTGGTGCCGGCAGCTATCAGCATCATATCCCGGAAACCATAAATAACCTCATGAGCCGCTCGGAATTCTTGACGGCATATACGCCTTACCAGCCCGAGATGGCCCAGGGAACTCTCCAGGGAATATTTGAGTACCAGACCTATACTGCCAGGTTGCTTGGTATGGATGTAGCCAACGCCTCGATGTACGATGGAGGATCGGCTCTTGCCGAGGCGCTGCTGATGGCGCTCAGAATTTCCAGGAAGAAAAGGACAGTGGCGCTTTCCGCAGCTGTTCACCCGCATTACCGTGAAGTTGTTGCCACCTACCTGAAACCGACTGACTTTGAAATTGTGGAATTGCCGGTTCTGGAGGATGGAAGGACTGATCTGAGTGGTGTCGCAGATCTGGACAGCCTTGCAGTGGTGGCGGTACAGTCGCCGAACTTTTTTGGTGTCATTGAAGATCTTGAGGCTGTAGCTTCTGTTGCCCATGGCGTTGATGCGCTGGCAGTAAGCTGTTTTTCAGAACCCCTTGCTTATGGTCTTCTTAAAAATCCGGGGACATGCGGTATTGATATTGCCTGCGGAGAGGGCCAGAGTTTTGGTATGAATCGCTCCTTCGGTGGCCCTGGACTGGGGATGTTCGGCTGCAGGGAAAAGTTCACCAGAAATATGCCGGGAAGGCTGGTCGGGCAGACTGTGGACCTGGATGGCAGGCGGGGATTTGTTTTGACCCTTGCAACCCGGGAGCAGCATATCAGAAGAGAAAAGGCCACGTCCAATATCTGTTCAAACCAGGGTATCTGTACCCTGATAGCTACCATGTATATGGCCTCCCTCGGGGCAGCGGCCTGCGTGAACTGGCAGGACTTAATTACAGCAAGGCAGAATATTTTAAGAATGAACTTGTAAAGAAAGGAGCCACTCCCGTTTTTCGCGGGCCAACTTTCAATGAATTTGTGGTGGAGTTCAAAAATGATTTTCAGCCGGTTCGTGAGCGTCTCTTGAAAAAGGGGATTGTTGCCGGGTTGGAGCTGGGTCGTTACTATCCGGAAATGGCCGGGCAATATCTTTTCTGCGCCACAGAGGTTGTCAGGAAAGAGATTATCGATACAGTAGTCAGTGAGGTGCAGTGATGGAAACTCCAATGACTGAAAAAGCTGGTGCCAGCGGTCTTATTTTTAATGAGCCCCTTCTCTGGGAGAAGGGGAAAAAAGGCAGGAGGGCAATGTCCGTTCCTGCTCATGATGTAGGAAAAGCGAAGCTGCCGGAAGAACTGCTGGGAGAAAAAATAGATTTTCCTGATCTCAGTGAAGTGGATGTTGTCCGCCACTATACCCGGCTGTCCCAATGGAATTTTGGTGTCGATTCCGGAATGTATCCTCTGGGTTCCTGCACCATGAAATATAACCCGAAGATTAATGAAAAGATTGCGGCAACTCCTGAAATTGCAGCAGCTCACCCCATGCTGGATGATATTCTTGTCCAGGGCACTTTGAAGATTCTTTATGATCTGCAGAATTATCTGGCGGCTATAACTGGTCTTCCCGCGGTTTCTCTTCAACCGGCAGCCGGTGCCCACGGAGAGTTAACCGGCATGTTGATTTTTGCAGCATACCACAGGAGTCGCAACTCAAAAAGAACAAAGATCCTGATACCGGACACGGCCCATGGTACCAATCCGGCCAGTGCGGCTCTCTGCGGCTATAAACCTGTGCCGATTAAATCAAGTGTCAATGGAATCATTGATCCGGAGCTGGTAGCAGAGAAAATGGATGATGAGACTGCCGGTATTATGATCACCAATCCAAATACTCTTGGGCTTTTTGAGACAAATATCAGAGAAGTTGCCGAGATTGTCCATGCCAGGGGAGGGCTGGTTTACGGGGATGGTGCAAATATGAATGCCGTAATGGGTATCATAGATGCCGGTAAATGCGGTGTCGATGTGATGCACCTTAATCTGCATAAGACTTTTTCCACTCCCCACGGTGGTGGCGGGCCTGGTGCGGGTCCGGTCTGTGTGACTGAAGAACTTGCACCTTTCCTTCCAGTCCCACGTGTTGTTGCAGATGGTGAGGGATATCGTCTTGATTTCGATGCACCGGAATCTGTAGGCCGCGTCCATGCATTTCATGGAAATTTTGGGGTACTGGTGAAGGCTTGGTCCTACATCCTTTCCATGGGTGGCAGGAATCTTAAAAAGGCAAGTCAGTATGCGGTACTGAGTGCCGCTTATATCAAGGAACAGTTGCGGGACACTCTTACCCTTGCCTACGATAGATCCTGTATGCACGAATGTGTCTTTTCAGACAAGTCGCTGCAGAAGTATGGTGTTTCTACACTTGATCTGGCAAAAAGGCTGATAGATTACGGTTATCATCCGCCGACCATTTACTTTCCCCTTGTGGTGGCCGGTGCCATTATGATCGAACCCACTGAAACGGAATGCAAAGAGGATATAGATCAGTTTATCCAGGCAGTAAAGGATATTGTCAAAGAAGCCCACGAGAATCCTGACCTGCTCCATAATGCGCCCATGGTTACCAAGCTGAAAAGACTGGATGAAACCAGGGCGGCGAGGCGCCCCTGTCTCCGTGGCTGAGAAGGATACAGCCCTTGTTGATCTTGGACTCAGTGAATACAGGGCAACCTATGAACTGCAGGTGGCCCTTGTTGACAGGAGAAAAGAAGGGGACTGTGAAGATGTTTTTCTGGTTACTGAACACCCGTCTGTTTTTACACTGGGCAGGCGGGGGGCAGGGAGAACCTGATGGTATCTGAGCAGTTCCTGGATGAAAAGAAGATCTCACTGGTACATATTGAACGCGGTGGAGATATTACCTATCATGGAGAAGGGCAACTTGTCCTCTATCCGGTTATTCATCTGAGGGAGCGGGGATTGGCAGTGAGTGAATATGTTTTTCTGCTGGAAGAGATCATGATCCGCCTTGCTGCGGTTTATGGTGTTCAAGCAGGAAGAGACCCGCGCAACCATGGAGTATGGGTTGGCAACAGGAAGCTGGGCAGTGTCGGTATTGCGATTAGACACGGGATCTCTTTTCATGGCCTGGCCCTGAATGTCAACCTGGCTCTGGAACCTTTTTCCTGGGTCAACCCATGCGGATTGCAGGGTGTCAAAATGACCAGCCTGCAGCAGGAGACAGGCAGGAGAAAGATAGAAACGGGGGATGTAAAGAAAAACCTCAAGGCAATTCTGGGGATTCTCTTTCATGAGGATTTTCAGGAGTATCCAAAGGAATGGCTTTATGGGCGGATGTGCTGAAGGAATCAGGGTAGGTAAGCCGAAATGGCTGCGTCGCAGTCTGCCGAGTGGTCCGGAGTATGAGAAATTGCGGCAATTGCTGAAATCAAGAGAATTAACAACTGTCTGTCAGGAGGCACAGTGTCCCAATCAGTTTGAATGTTACGGAAAGGGTACGGCGACATTTATGATTCTGGGTGAGAGATGTACGAGAAACTGTGGTTTCTGTGCTGTAGCTCACAGGCCGGTGGAAGGGCCGGATGAATCGGAACCGATGCGGGTGGCGGAGGCTGTTGTCTCCCTGAAGCTCCGTTACGCTGTTATAACCTCCGTCACCAGGGATGATCTTGCAGATGGTGGTGCCTCCTTTTTTGCTGAAACAATACGGGCCATCCGTTTTTGCAGTCCCAAGACTCTGATAGAAGTGTTGATTCCCGATCTCCAGGGTGACTGGCAGAGTCTGCAGACAATTCTTGATGCAGGGCCAGATGTTTTGAATCATAATATCGAAACTGTGAAAAGGCTCTATTCCCGGGTTCGACCCCAGGCCGTGTATACCAGAAGTCTTGCTCTGCTCACCGAAGTGAAGAAAAAGAAGAAAGACATGATAACAAAGACGGGTATCATGGTCGGTCTTGGAGAAAGGGCAGAAGAGCTCCTGGAAACATGGCAGGATTTACGCCAAACAGGTTGTGATCTGTTAACAATTGGACAGTATCTTCAACCGAGTTCAACTCATCTGCAGGTCAAACGTTTTGTGCCTCCGGAAGAATTTGAAATTTATCGCGACAAAGCCTTGGGACTTGGATTTTCAGGTGTGGCTTCCGGTCCTTTTGTACGCAGTTCGTATAAAGCTGAGAAGTTGTACCGTAAAGCCCTGGTAAAAAGTAGGGAAAGAGAATAACAACCCAATTCGGTTCCGTACCGAACTCAGCCTGATCCTTATAACGCGGGAGATCTGGTGGAGATATGGGTAATCAAAATAAAAAAAAGGAACTGAACAAAAATATCATCGTTCAGTTCCTTCAAAAGTTCAGATCTGAAATAAGATGATCTCGTAAAAAGTCGTTCAACGTTCTCAGATGGACTCTGGAAAAACTTCGATTACAAGGCGTGGTGGTGTCGTGTAAGCGCAGGCGTACATATAGTACGTCGAGCATTACACGATCACCCCACAACGCAGTAGATCGGAGTTTTTACGAGTCCATCAAATAAAACAATTTCCTTAATTCTGCAGCACCCACTGTCCTCTGCTGTTTCTGCAGGCTGTTGTATAGGTTTTCTGGGCTTTTCCGTCTATTGTAGCCAGTATTTCAGCCTGTCTGCAAGGGGTATCCGGTTTCGCCTTGGGATAGTAGGCGGGTTGCGGTGTTACCTGGTAGGTATTGCCGGTGTCCGGATTGCGCCAGGTTGAGGCCCTGCCGGATGGTGCTTCTTCGTATACACGGTTTAACCGCTGTCTGTCATATTTATCCATTTCATTGCCGACAATATAGCCGAGCATGGTTCCCAAGGCTGCCCCTATCAGGGTTGCCTCCGTATTTCGGCCTATGGCCTGGCCAATTATTGCGCCACTCGCCGCCCCGATACCGGCCCCGGCGGTTCCTTGGGATACCTGGCCCCCGCAGCTGCTCAGAGTCACTACAAATGCAAGCAGGATTGGTAATGTAAAATATTTCATTATCTTATCTCCAATAAATCAGAATGTGTTTTACTTATGCTGTTACCACTGTGCGCGCAAAAATCAACGCATCACTATGAAGACAAAGATCCAGGCTGGCGTACGCGTCAGCAGGTATCTGTTGTGTTTATCAGTGCTTGACAGGGAGTAACAACTATGAATGTATTCAGTTAAAACAGTTTGGTTTGCATGCCATTACATATACAATTATCCATTTTATTCTGGTATTGCAAGTCTATAAAGAGGGAAGACTTCCATGAGAGGAAAGATTGTTGAAATTTTTTATACTTTGTTTTGGGGTTACGGTATGTTGAGTCGGTGGAACCGTCAGTTTGAGGGATGAAAAAAAATCGGGAAGATCAGCCTTTCTTTTTTCTTTCTCTTCAAAAGTGTTTACAATTTTTCCGGTTCTTTGAAATGAATTGCAATACAAACCGTCAATTGCAGTTTTTTGAAGAAAATACAGGAGCAGAGAAGGATAATCGCTAGCATAGGCCGGGAATGGTTCAGATCTTTTTTTGAGCTGAATAGCAAAGATGCGCACACCATATTGCTGGAGGGTGGTTGTATAATCCTGCAGGATGGGGTTCCCTTCCCGGTCAAGGAGCAAACTGCCGGGAAGAGCCAGGGCTGCAGCATAACCGGCGAGAATTCTTCTACCGCTGTTGGTAAAGAGCCAGTCATAGTTGTAGGGGATATATTCTCCCAGAATTTTCTGTCTTGCTTCGACAATGTCCTCATTTCCAACCATCTGAATAAGCGGCAGATCCATCTGTCTTGCCGGCATCAGCCTGTCGTGGATTCGCTGCAGTTCTTCCGGATCAAAACACTGGAGAAAAAGATTGCTTTTCCTGTCTGTGTAGCCGTAAAGCTGAAGAGTATCGAGTATAGCGGAGCTGATGTCCCTGTCGTGGTCATGAAAAAACCAGGGCTGTTTGATTTCCAGGCTGATTCCCATGGAATATTCAGCAGATGTTTTTTCTTTTTTTCCCATTATTTTTTCCAGTCTTCGAATCAGCGCCAACTCTTCCTGCAGGGTTGGAATGGCCATGGAAAGGGCGGAAGAATCGGTTTCAAAAACATTATGCAGGCGAAGCTGGCGAATTTCCTGCAGGGTAAAGTCAATGACATAAAAATTACCGTCTTCACGATTTCGTTCGGGAAAGAGATTGGCGACATCCGTCAGCCGGTTCAGGGTAAGATCCCGGAAGACAACGAGCTGATTATCCGAAGTCATCCCCACGTGGAGTTCGATATACGGTGCATTCTCTGCGGCTGCCAGCACAACAGCAGGCAGGGTATGTTCTATGAGACTGTCGCCTCCTCCGTTACGTACAATGATGGTTTTTTCTGTTGCTGATACGGATACGGCAAAAAAAAGAAGAAAAGAGAAAAGCAGAAAGACATGATGTTTTTTCATATCAGGAGATCCTCCCGGGAAGGTGTCAACTGGCTGAAGTCGGTGATGGAGGGAAAACTGTCGGAAAACGCCGGTGCAAGTCTGGAGCTGGGTCTGGCAATATGGCAGAGATGATGGATACCGAATTTACGTGCGGAAAAAAGAACCTTTTCAGTATCATCAGCAAAAAAAGTGGTTTCTTTTGCAAAGGGAAGAAGAGTTTCAAGAGTCTTCCAGAATCGCTGCCTTTCCTTGGGTGCCCCAACATCATTTGAGGAAAAAACAGCTTGAAAGTAACCCTTCAGGGCAACTTTGTCGAGCTTGACATCGAGGGTCTTCGGGTGGGCGTTGGTCACAAGGAAGATTTTCTTCTCGAGTGTTGTGAGGTGGTCAAGAAAATCAATCACTCCAGGATGGATTGCAATGAGGTGACTGACTTCTTTTTTCAGCATGGGAATATTCAGATCCAGTTTTGCCGACCAATGATCGAGGTCTGTCCAGAGCAGTGTGTTTTCAACCGATTTATAGGTGGCAAGCAGTTGTCTCCGTGCTGTTGCCAGGTCGAGATTGTTTTTTCCGGCAAACACCCGGGGGACATACTCGTTCCAGAAATAGTCATCGAAATACCTGTCCAGCAGTGTACCGTCCAGGTCAAGGAAAACTGTTTCTATCTCATGCCAGTGGAAGAGAGTCGGCTTTTTCTCAAAGGGTTGTTCAAGTATTTTCATGATCAGTCAGGTTTTCCAGATCTGTTAAGGTACGGGAAAGGAATTTAAAAAGCTGTTCGGTTGTATCCATTTTACGGCAGATAATCAGCCGTCCCTCCGGAGTAATTTTCGGCGGTGGATTCTTTCTTCTCTTCCCCGGGAATTTCTCCAGGTAGCCAAGCAGCATTTCCGGTCTGAGCGGTGTATCATCTGAAAAATGAAATACCAGGGTATCACGGCCCTTTTCAAGTTTTTTTATCCTGAGAAAGGAAAGACGTTTTTTTATGGCAACGATCGTGAACAGATTTTCTGTTTCCCGCGGGATTTTACCGTACCTGTCGATCAGTTCGTCCCTGAGATCTCCATCACTGTCAGCCGGAGATGTAGCAAGGGCAGCAATTCTCCGGTAGGTAATATATCGCTGGCTGACATCGGGAATATAGGAAGCGGGAATATAAGCGGAGATCTGGAGATTGATTTCCGGATCAATGTAGTCCCGGATCGTTTCCGCATCCTTTTGCCCGCTTCTTCTTTTCAGGTCGGCAACGGTCTTCTGCAGCAGATCAAGATAAAGATCATAACCGATTGCTGCAATATTCCCACTCTGGGAAACACCGAGCAGGTTTCCGCCGCCGCGGATCTGTAGATCGCTCATGGCAAGTTTAAAACCGCCTCCCAGGTCATTACAGTCCATAAGTGCCCGAAGTCTGTCCCTGGAGTCGCGACTGAGATGGTCGATGGAGGGAACGAGCAGGTAGGCGAAAGACTGTACATTTGATCGTCCGACCCTGCCCCGTAACTGGTAGATTTCAGCAAGTCCAAGCATATCGGCTCGGTTGATAATGATGGTGTTGGCAGAGGGAATATCAAGTCCGGATTCGATGATGGTGGTGCTGACCAGGACATCAATTTCACGGTTGACAAAGGAGACCATGATTTCTTCCAGTTCCCTGCCATTCATCTGACCGTGGGCTACGGCAACACGTGCACCAGGAACAAGGTTTTGAATTGAGGCCGCAAACCGATAAATTGATTTGACACGGTTATGGACGAAGAAAACCTGCCCTCCCCTGCGGAGTTCCTTGGAGACCGCCTCCCTGATGACAAGATCATCGTAACGGGCGACAAAGGTTTTTACGGGACGTCGGTGTTCCGGGGGCTTGAGATTACAGAGAGGTCACGTATATTGAGAAGCGACATCTGCAGAGTTCTCGGAATGGGAGTCGCTGTCAGGGTGAGGATGTCAACCTCAGCCCGCATTTTTTTGACCTTTTCTTTATGGGCAACTCCGAAACGGTGCTCTTCATCAATGACCAGCAGACCCAGATTATGGAAGATAACATCCTTTGACAGCAGGCGGTGTGTGCCGATGATGATGTTGAGTTCACCCTGGGCCAGCTCCTTCAGGATCCTGCGTTGCTCTGCCGGAGTGCGGAAACGGTTGATGCATTCCACTGTAACAGGAAAACCTTTGAGGCGCTCCCTGAAGGTTTTGACATGCTGCTCCGCCAGAACTGTTGTCGGAACAAGGACAGCAGCCTGGAACCCGTCTTCCACAACCTTGAAAGCAGCACGGATTGCCACCTCTGTTTTGCCGTATCCAACATCCCCGCAAACGAGACGGTCCATGGGGTTTTCACTCGTCAGATCATCCAGGACATCATCAATGGCCTTCTGCTGTCCCGGTGTCTCTTCAAAGGGGAAAGATTCTTCCAGCTCCTGAAAGAGGTGACCGGGTGGGGAAAACTGCCGGCCTTTGCGGATTTCTCTCAGGGCATAGATATCCAGGAGTTCCTGGGCAACTTTCCAGACCTCTTCCTTGATTTTGGATTTGGTTGTTTTCCAGCTCTGGCTTCCAAGTTTATCGATTTTTGGTTGCTTGTCAGAGAGTCCTTCGTATTTACTGATCAGGTTCAGCCTGTCAACCGGCAGGTAGAGTTTATCTCCGTCACGATATTCGATGAGCATGAAATCATTAATAACAGAAAACAACTCCACTGTGGAGAGACCGCGGTAGATGCCGAGCCCGTGGTCACGATGAACAACTATGTCCCCGTCTGCCAGCTCGGCAAAACGTACAGGTTCACCTTTCTGTTTTTTCTTTGCAGCCCTGCCACCAATCCGCATTGCTCCGAACAGTTCATTTTCTGAAAGCAGGTGGAGTTTTTCATCAAGAAGGGAAAAACCTGCAGAAAGGGGATGATTGCAGAGGAAAAGTGTTTCCTGGTCCCCCGCCACAGGGTTTTCGGGGCTAAAGGTGGAGAGAGTATCTTGATGGTGTGATTATGTTTTGTCAGCAGTTCCGCCAGGTTTTTTGTGTGGCGTTCGGACCGGCAGCAGATGATGACCTTGTCCCCGTCATTCTGCCATTTGACAATCTGGTCAGAAAGAGGTGCCAGTACCCCGATCCTGGCCCTTTTGAGGGCAATGTCCTGCTTAAGGAGGCGGTGATCAGAGGTGTTGACGGTTATACTGGATGTGTTTTCCTTTGGAAAATCTGTCAAGAGAAGCTGGCTGAATGAGGCCATTCTTTCCTTTATCTCTTCTTTTCCCAGGAAGATGTCGGCTGGCGGCAGAGCGGGTTTTCCTTCTGCTTCAGCAGACTGGAAATTGGCTTTGATCCGTTCAAAAATGATATCCATCGCCTGGAAAACTGATTCGGGATCGATGAAGACCAAGGATGTTTTCCGGGGGAGGAAATCAAAAACGGTAGCTGGTTGTAAGTTCTCTTTTCCATAGAAGAGAGGAAGAAAAAATTCCATTCCGGCAAATCGGCGACCGTTTTTTATGCGGTCAGAGATCCACGCGGCCTCTTCGTCATCCCAACCGTATTTTTTGCCGAGTTGAAGAAAAGTGCGTCCGATCTGTCGGTTGTCTTCGGTTTTTCGGTTGATAATATCAGTTACCGGCAGCAAGGTCGCATCAGTTATTTCTTCGGTTGAGCGCTGGCTGAAGGGATCAAAAGAGCGCAGGGATTCGATGGTGTCCCCAAAAAAATCGAGCCGAACAGGTCCCCTGTGGAGTTTACCGTTTTCCAGAATAAAGGCAGGGGGGAAAATATCAACAATGCCACCCCGGACAGAAAAATCCCCCACGGACTGGGCGAGGCCCACCTGTTCATATCCAAGCTGAACCAGGCCAGCCAGGAGCTCATCCATGTCACATTCTTCTCCCGACATGAGATATTCAACTTCATTTCTGAGAATCTTATCCGGTATGACACGGCGAAGGAGTGCCTCTATTGAAGTAATTATAATATGGTCACTGTCATTTTCCGTAGCCTGGTAAAGTGTTGCAATTCTGGCCGCGGTGATCTGCGGGTCCGGAGAGAGCGGAGTATATGGCGGGATTTCATGGCCTGGATAGATCAGGAGCTGTCTGTCTGTAAACAGTTTTATATCCTGCTCGAAAATTGAGACAAGATGTTCATCCGGAACAATACAGCAGCAGGTGGTCTTCCTACTGGCAATTGCCGACAGCCATGCAGGTGCAGCTCCCCGTAAACCTTTTACAGCGAAAGGAGCAGCATCGACAGAGAGGGATTTTGAGATAGAATGCGTCATGAAAAGAAGTGCCGGTTACACCGAAGTTAGAGGTATAACCGGCATCAGCCTGATAAAGAGAGAAAAACTACAATGTTAAGTCTATTACACAGTTGCTGGATCGTATTGTTCAGCCTGAAAAGCAAATGGGCTAAAAAGTACCGCCTATACTGAAATCCCACACTGTTTTATCCTCATCCTCCAGTGGATCAAGGTTGAATCCCCACACCAGCCGCAGGGGACCCATGGGTGACAACCAGCGAACACCAACACCGGCAGCTTTTTTGATGGAATCGGTAAAATCGCCCCAGTTTTGATCGTCATCGAGGACCTGACCGGAATCAAAAAAGAAAACACCGCGAAGTCCCTGGGTTTCGAGCAGAGGGAAGATAAATTCAATATTGGAATACCACATCTTGTCGCCACCTATCCTGTCACCGGATGCTTCGTCAATCGGACTGATTTTTGCGTATTTGAAACCTCTGACGGAATTGAGGCCACCGAGGTAAAACCGTTCATAAACCGGCAGTTTGTCTGTTTCGTTCTCAAAGACCTGGCCGGCAGCACCCTTGATATGAAAAATTGTTTTGAACGGCAGGGGGAAGTACCAGCTGGTTGAGCCTTCAAGTTTGGTAAATTGTGCATCTCCTCCCAGGGGGCCGCCTCCGAATTTTACACTGAGCACATTTCTAGAACCGCTTGAAGCCCCATATAGACGGTTTCTGGTGTCTCTAACCAGGGAAACCTTGATTGCACTGGTGACATGAAGGTCCACCGATTTTCGAATAACGTAAGAGGCCGTATCCTCCACATCCGTCAAGTCGGTGTTGGTATAGCTGTAGTTTCCAAAAAACTTCCATTTTCCCCAGATGGGATAACCCATGCGGATGCCACCACCTTTGGAGTCTTTTGTGTAATCATCATACTCGCGCTTTGTACTGAAAGCATCCATCCCCCAGGAAAAAGAAGAATCGTTCAGATGAGGATTTGTGTATCCCAGGTTGAATCTGGAGCTGAAACCGCTGATATTTCCACTCAGTGCCAGAGTGTCACCGCGGCCCAGAAAATTGTTTTCTGATATCCGGCCCATGAGTATGAGCTTGTCAACAGAGCTGTAACCTGCTCCGATACTGAACGTTCCTGTGCTTTTTTCCTTTACCTCGACCACTATATTCATTCGGGCAGGATTCAGTGATGGCTCAGGAGTGATATTGACCTCCTCAAAATACATGAGTCGCTGAAGAGCCTGGGTGGATTGACGCAGTGCCTTGGAGTTGAAGACACCTCCCTCAGCAATTTTCAACTCCCGCCGGATGACATTGTCCCTTGTACGCGTGTTACCTTTAATGGTGATCCTGTCAATGTATACAAGGTCACCTTTACTGATCTTGAAATTAATATCAATTCTGTTTCCGGTTGTTTTCCTGGTTATCGGTCTGATGTTGGCAAAGGCATATCCGGATTCCGCATAATAATCAGTCAGTTTGAGAATATCTTCTCGCAGTATTTGACGTGAGAGATATTTTTCTTTCCGTATTTGGAGTAAATCCAGCATCTTGTCCTTACTTCCGATAATATCTCCAGAGAATTCAACCGTGCCCACGCGGAACCGGGGACCCTCGTCGATCACGAACTTCAGGTAGAGCCATTCTTTTTCCTGTCGAATTTCAGGCTCCCCGATTCGTGCATCCAGAAAACCGTGGTTGTTATAAAACGCGATGATTCTGGATGTATCCTGTTTTATTTTCACCATATCCAGAAGACCGGCCTCAGTCAGCCATGAGAGAAACCATTTTTCCTTGGTTTCGATCACGTCAAGCAGTTCATCATCGTCAAAGGTAGTATTACCTTCAAAGGAGATTTTCTTGATATAAATCTTCTCGCCTTCATCAATAATAAAACGGACAACTGCACCTTTGTCGTTCGGATAGCTGATTGTTGAGTTGACCTTGCTGTTGTAAAAACCCTTGGTTTTGTACAGCTGACGGATCGCCTCCTCTGCAGCACTTATTTTTACCGGGTTAAGGATGAAATGTTCCTTGATATTGGCGGCTTCCTTGACGTCTTCTTCTTTCAGCTCGTCTATTCCCTCAAATATGACTGACTGGATGACAGGTTTTTCAACAACACGGAAGATTATTTTTTTTCCGTTTGCTGTATCTTGAACATCGATCTGAACGTCATTGAAATATCCCATCTTGTAAATGGATTTCAAATCCTGTCGGAGGGCGGCCGGATCATAGGCATCACCAGCCTTGGTCTTGATCTTTCTGAGTATTGCCCCGGAATCAATCCGGCTGTTGCCTTCGGGAGCTATTGATGAAATTCTGAAATCTCTGTCGATATATGCCTGTATCCCCGTGATGATTTTTAAGAGCAGCATGGGCAACTCGTCCGGGTTTTTACCTGTCTGGTAATAGTAAGTGGGGCTTTCCGGAGAGAGAGTGTCAAACAGCTTTACATCAATACTGAACTGACCACCAATTTCCGTAAGGCTTCCCGTGGCAATATAGTCAATCTGATGGGCATCAGCAATTTTCTTCAGGTCAGCGGGCTTGGGGGGCCATGTTTTTAAGTCCTTGATTTCCGGACTAGTCCTTGGGAGTTGTTGTATGTCAGCAGCAGAGAGGGCCTCGGCCAGCGCGCTGTCAGCCTGGGAGGTCAGAGTGGTGATATTGGTGGAACTGTTAATTTTCAGAGGCAGAAAAAGTGTTTTCAAAGACTCGGCGTGGCATGATAATACAAACGTGAAAAGGAACAGGATGAAGACAGATATCGATAACGGTTGTTTCAGTTTATGAAAAAATGTGTTTTCCTGGAGAAAAATCATATGATCTGGTCCCGTTTATATTATGTGTGTTTATCTGAAAATCTCGCTGCCGAGGATTGTTTTGGCGCAGTTAGGATTTTCATGGTTTATTGCTGATCCATCAAGTCGTGCCATGCAGGTTTATCCTGAATTGGTGACTGCTTCAAAATTTGTTCATTATGCCATGTTTGGTCGTCTTTGCAAAGGGTGCAGTTGCAAGGGGGAAAAAAATCAGGAAATTTTCATGAAATTTATAGAAAATTATTTTTAATGTTATGAAATTGTTGGATGTATTTACTCGTATACAGGATGCTGCTGATCTGTTTTTTCCCCATTGCTGCATTGCCTGTGGTGAGAAACTATTTGACAGATCTCTTTGTTTCTTCTGTCGGGAGTGCCGTGCTGCAATTCAATATATCGAATCACCAGTATGCAGGAGATGTGGTGTCGAGTTTGCAGCGTATCACCATAGAGAGCATTTTTGCGGGGACTGCCTTCAGAATTTTCCGCCTTATACACTGGCGCGTTCTGTTGTCAGGTATAGTGAGCCGGTAAAAAAACTGCTTTACAGATTGAAATACAGAGAAGATCCATCTGTATTGCCTGGTATCGCTGATATCGTCTCCTGCTATGATATGAGTGAATTTGAACAATGTGACTATGCCGTACCTGTACCTCTTCATATAAAACGCCTTCGCAGAAGAGGTTTAAATCAGTCAATGCTGCTGGCGGATCTCTTTTTTAAAGAGACTGCCGATTGTACAGTAAGGTCCGATATTCTTGTCAGGAAATATCATACTGTTTCACAAACATCCCTTGGGGGTGAAGCGAGAAGAAAAAACCTTGTAAATGCTTTTGTATGCCGGAATGGAGAAGATGTTCCAGGAAAGAGGATATGTTTAGTTGATGATGTTTTTACAACTGGAACAACAGTGGCAGAATGCAGTAAAACTCTTCTGAAATATGGTGCAAAAGAAGTCAGAATTCTTACCTTTGCCAGGGCGTAGGTGGAACAGAGTGGCAGTACTTCTGGAAAAATGACTTTTTTTTTGAGAGGGATAATTTTTTTTTCATGCTGAAACCCACGTGGAATACGAGATTGAAAAATTTCATAGAGCAATATTGAGATATATTTTGTTTTATTTAGTTATTTTGAGAAAAACCAAGTTAAGGATTATGATTCAATTGTTGATAACTTTGTTGATTACTCTCTAAGGGTGCTATATGTCGGAATAAAAATGGAGTTTGCAAAGATCCCCTTATTTCAAGGGAAAGGGGACGGGCCTGGGTGTAAAGGCAGGTGCAGTAAGGAGTTGCACTCCATGTGCATATTTTTAGATTGAAGAAGCAAAATATCTGAAAATCGTCTTTGACTGGAATCGGAAATTGAAGTTAATTCTCTCACATGATTTGCGAGTCGGGCGCATCTTCCCGAAACTTCATATGTACAGTTTGATGAGACTGGTTTTTGAAT